>DASYPG010000594.1:0-2819 GCA_036006885.1 Burkholderiales bacterium
GCCCCGGCGGACGTGCAGCGCGACCCGGCAGTGCGCAAGGCGTATCTCGGCGAGCACGCGCTCGAGCCGAGCGGCGCGCGTGCCGCTCCCGACGGGCGTCCCTATCTCGTCGTCAGCAAGCTGCTGGCTGGCTACGGCGCCGAGCCGGTGCTGAAGGGCGTCGACCTGGAAGTGCGCGAGCGCGAGATGGTGGCGGTGCTCGGCGCGAACGGCGCCGGCAAGTCGACGTTGATGCGAGCGGTCAGCGGGCTGCTGCGCCCGGTACAGGGCGGCATTGCCTTCGGCGGCGAGGACATCACGCGACTGCCCGCGCATGGCGTAATGCCGCGCGGGCTCGTGCTCGTGCCGGAAGGGCGGCAGGTGTTTCCCGAGCTCTCCGTGCTGCACAACCTGGAGCTCGGCGCCTTCCGCAGAAAAGACGATCCCGCGGCGGACATCGAATCGATGCTCGAGCGCTTTCCGCGGCTGCGCGAGCGGCTGCACCAGCGCGCGGGGCTGCTCTCCGGCGGCGAGCAGCAGATGCTGGCGATCGCGCGCGGCCTCATGGCGCGGCCGAGGCTGCTTCTCCTCGACGAGCCCTCGCTCGGCCTGGCGCCCGCGGTGATCCAGGACCTGTTCGCCGCGCTCGACCGCCTGCGGCGCGAGTCGGCCACCCTTCTCCTCGTCGACCAGATGAGCGCGCTCGCGCTCTCGCTCGCCGACCGCGCGTACGTGCTCGAGGGCGGGCGCATCGTGGCGAGCGGCCCCGCCAATGAAATCGCCCGCGACGGCGCGCTGGAACGAGCGTACCTGGCAGTAAACTGATTTTTCATGGATGAGATCCTGATCGTCGGGGCCGGAGTCGGCGGCCTCACGCTCGCCCTGGAGCTGCACCAGCGAGGCATCGCCTGCCGTGTGTTCGAGTCGGCGCCGCAGATCAAGGCGCTTGGCGTGGGCATCAACATCCTGCCTCACGCGACCCGCGTGCTCTCCGACCTCGGCCTGCAGGACGCGCTCGCCGCGGTGGCGGTCGAGACCGCAGAGGCGGCGTTCTTCAACCGCTTCGGCCAGCTCATCTACCGCGAGCCGCTCGGCCGGCGCGCGGGCTACCGCTGGCCGCAGCTCTCGATTCACCGCGGCGACCTGCAGTCGGTCTTGCTAGACGCGATGAAGGCGCGCATCGGCGAGGACCGGCTGCATCTCGGTTTCCACTGCGAAGGATTCGATCAGACGGACGACGAAGTCCGATTGAAATTCAAGAGCCAACCCGCGTCCAGGGGCGCGGCAGCGATCGCCTGCGACGGCATCCATTCGGCGATGCGCAGGCAGCTCTACCGCGATGAAGGCGAGCCGCGCTACTCGGGAGTCAACATGTGGCGCGGGGTGACGCGCTGGAAGCCGGTGCTTTCGGGCGCGACCATGCTGCGCGCGGGGTGGCTGAAAGGCGGCAAGCTCGTGCACTATCCGATCCGCAACCGGATCGATGCGGAGGGCAGGCAACTCGTGAACTGGCTCTGGGAGCTCGAAACCCCGGACCACAAGCGCTGGGACTGGAACCGCCCGGCGCGGGTGGAGGACTTCATCGCGGGAGTGGAAGACTGGAAATTCGACTGGCTCGACGTGCCGGCGTTCTTCCGCGCCGCCGACGTGGTGCTCGAGTACCCGATGGTCGACAAGGATCCGCTGCCGGCGTGGAGCTTCGGCCGCGTCACGCTGCTCGGCGACGCCGCGCACCCGATGGTCCCGCGCGGCTCCAACGGCGCCGGGCAGGCGATCCTCGACGCCAAGGCGCTCGCCGAGGCGCTCGACGAGGACACCGACGTCGCGCGCGCGCTCAAAACCTACGAGGAGGAGCGGCTCGTGCCGACGGCGAACGTGGTGCTCGAGAACCGGCGCAACCCGCCCGACGCCATCCTGCGCGAGATCTACGAGCGCACCGGCGACCGGCCGTTCGAGCGCATCGAGTCGGTCATCTCGGCCGAAGAATTGAAGGCGATCTCGGACCGCTACAAGGGCATCGCCGGCTACGACAAGTCGAGCCTGCAACGGTGAAATTCCTCCATCGCCTGTTCCCGGCCGGCCATTTCATCATCAGCCTGCTGTTTCTCGCCGGGGCGTTCGCGCTCATCGGCGTCGCCGCAGTCCAGCTCTGGCACGGCATCCAGCTGTTCAGCGAGGTGCCGATCCCGCAGCGGCTGATCGCGGTGCTGGAAAGCATCGCAGTGCTGACCGTGGCGGTCGCGGCGCTCGAGCTCGGCCAGACCATCCTCGAGGAGGAAGTGCAGCGCGCCGCGCACATGAGCGCGCCGACACGCGTGCGGCGGTTCCTCTCGCGCTTCATGGTGGTGCTGGTGGTGGCGCTCTCGATCGAAACCGTGGTGCTCACTTTCCGCGTGGCCCAGGAGTCGCCCGAGCAGCTTCCCTATGTCGCGACGATCGGCGCTACGGCCGCGCTCCTGCTGGCGGCATGGGGCGCGTTCATCTGGCTCAACCGCGCCGCCGAGCAGCTCGAGCCCGAGGCGATGCAGGACGCAAAGCGCGAAGACCGCAAGGTCGAGAAGGCATCCAAAGGAGACGACAGGAAATGAGCATCCAGCGACACGACCAGACCGCCATCCTTTCGCAGGCGGTGCAGTACGGCGACACCGTATACCTCGCCGGCGTGGTGGCGAAGAACCTCGACCAGGACATCAAGGGCCAGACCAAGCAGGTGCTCGACGACATCGACCGCCTGCTCGCGAAGTGCGGCTCGAGCAAGTCGAAGGTGCTGTCGGCGCAGATCTGGGTCACCGACATCCGCAACCGCGCGCCGATGAACGAGGTGTGGACCGCGTGGGTCG
>DASYPG010000595.1:0-6525 GCA_036006885.1 Burkholderiales bacterium
GGCGAGCGC
The DNA here is from genome assembly GCA_036006885.1 of Burkholderiales bacterium. Taxonomy (GTDB): domain Bacteria; phylum Pseudomonadota; class Gammaproteobacteria; order Burkholderiales; family SG8-39; genus SCGC-AG-212-J23. The sequence continues at coordinate 10 of DASYPG010000595.1, forward strand.
CCAGCAGGCGGCGTTGTTGCGGTCGCGGGGCTGGCCCGCCGAGCCGACGATGGCGAGCCACTGGCGATGCCTCGCGGTCGGGATCGGCGTGCCGGCCACCGGCCGGAACGGCATCGGCTTCGCGTCCGCTCCCATGTAGTAGAGCCGCTGCTCGTGCACGTGGCCGCAGAAGATGAGCTGGGCGTTGGCCGCCCGCATGCTTTGCGCTGCCTGGCGCGCACCGGTGATGTAGTTCCAGCGTTCCGGCGCCGCCGCGCTTGCATGCACGAACAGGACCTCGTCGTGGCGCACCGCGAGCGGAAGTCCGTCGAGGAACGCGCGCTGGCGCTCGCCCAGGCGCTCCCGTGTCCAGGCGATGGCCGCGAGCGCGGCCGAATTCAGCCCTGACACGCTGCGGCCGAGCGCGGCGGCGTCGTGGTTGCCGAGCACCACGACCGCGCCGCGTGCGGCGTGCTCGGCGATGAGGTCGAGCACCGCCACCGGGTCGGCGCCATAGCCCACCAGGTCTCCGAGGAACGCGTGGCGCTGAGCGCCGAGCCGCGCCGCGTGCTCGAGGCAGGCCGTGAGCGCCTCGAGGTTGCTGTGAATGTCGGCGAAGAGCGCCAGCTTCACAGCGCGCGCAGCGAGGCAGCGATCACATCGTCTGCTTCAGCTGCTCGAGGATGGCGGGGTTCTCGAGCGTCGACACGTCCTGAGTGATCTCCTCGCCTTTCGCGATCGAGCGTAGCAGTCGCCGCATGATCTTGCCGGAGCGCGTCTTGGGCAGGTTGTCGCCGAAGCGGATGTCCCTGGGCTTGGCGATCGGACCGATCTCCTTTGCCACCCAGTTGCGCAGCTCGTCGGCCACCTTCTTCGCCTCCGCGCCCGTCGGGCGCGCGCCCTTCAGCACGACGAAGGCGCACACCGCCTCGCCGGTGAGATCGTCGGGCCGGCCGACCACCGCTGCTTCGGCGACGAGCTCCGTGTGCGCGACCAGCGCCGACTCGATCTCCATCGTGCCCAGGCGATGCCCCGACACGTTGAGCACGTCGTCGATGCGCCCGACGATGCGGAAGTAGCCTTCCTCGTCGGTGCTCGCGCCGTCTCCGGCAAGGTAGAGCTTGCCCTTGAAGTCCTCGGGCCAGTAGGTCTTCTTGTAGCGCTCGGGGTCGCCCCAGATGGTGCGCAGCATGCCCGGCCACGGGCGCTTGATGACGAGGATGCCGCCCTTGCCCTTGCCCACCGGGTGCCCGGTCTCGTCGACGATGTCGGCGAAGATGCCCGGCAGCGGCAGCGTCGCCGAGCCTGGCTTGGTCGGCGTCGCGCCCGGCAGCGGCGAGATCATGTGGCCGCCGGTCTCGGTCTGCCACCAGGTGTCGACGATCGGGCAGCGGCCGCGGCCGACGGTCTCGTGATACCAGATCCACGCTTCCGGATTAATCGGCTCGCCCACCGTTCCCAGGATGCGCAGCGAGGAAAGATCGTACTTCTTCGGCAGGTCGCCGCCCGCCTTGATGAGCGAGCGGATCGCAGTCGGCGCCGTGTAGAACACGTTCACCTTGTGGTCCTGGATGATCTTCCAGAAGCGGCCCGCGTCCGGATAGGTCGGCACGCCTTCGAACACCACTTCCGTCGCACCCACGGCGAGCGGCCCGTAGGTGATGTAGGTATGCCCGGTCACCCAGCCCACATCAGCGGTGCACCAGAAGACATCGCTCGGCTTGTTATCGAACACCCACTTCATCGTCAGCATTGCCCACAGCAGATAGCCGCCGGTGGAATGCTGGATGCCCTTGGGCTTGCCGGTGGAGCCCGAGGTGTAGAGGATGAAAAGCGGATGCTCGGCGTTGACGTTGGTGGGCTCGCAGGCATCGGGCTGGCCTTTCACGGCGTCGTCCCACCAGCAGTCGCGTCCCGCGCTCATCGGCACCTTGCTGCCCGAGCGCTTGTACACGATCACGTTCTTGATCGCTTCGCAGCCGCCCATACCGAGCGCCTCGTCCACCACCGGTTTCAGCGCGATTTCCCTGCCGCCGCGGAATTGCCCATCGGCAGTGATGACCGCGACCGCGCCGGCGTCGATGATGCGCTCCTGCACGCTCTTCGCCGAGAAGCCGCCGAACACCACAGAATGCGTCGCGCCGATGCGCGCGCAGGCCTGCATCGCGACCACCGCCTGGATCGACATCGGCATGTAGATCAGCACGCGCTCGGCCGGCTTGATGCCCATCGCCCTCAGCGCGTTCGCGAACCGGCACACCTCGCGGTGCAGGTCGCGATAGCTGATCTTCGTGACCTTCCCGTCGTCGGCTTCGAAGATGATCGCCACCTTGTCGGGCTGCGTCTTGAGATGGCGGTCGAGGCAGTTGTAGGACGCGTTCAGCTCGCCGTCGTAGAACCAACGGAAGAACGGCGCCTTCGACTCGTCCAGCACCTTGGTGAAGGGCTTCGACCACAGCAGCGTCTCGCGCGCCAGGCGTCCCCAGAAGCCCTCGAAGTCGCGCTCGGCCTCCGCGACCATCTTGCGGTAGGCCTCCATGCCGGAGATGTTGGCCTGCTTCACGAAATCGGCTGGCGGCGGGAATACGCGCTTTTCCTGCAGGACGGTCTCGATGCTCGACATGCCTTCCTCCTCGATGAGGGCGCGATTGTGCGACGGGGGTCTTACAGCGCGCTTACGTCAATACAAGCACCAAATCAGCGGGGTGTAAAGACATCGGTATGCTAGAGTCGAAACTCCCGTTTTCAAGAAATCCCCATGACCACCATCGCCAGGGCGGACCTCGTCCAGAGCATCGCCGACGCGCTGCAGTTCATCTCGTATTACCACCCCCCGGACTACATCCGAGCGCTCGGGCGCGCCTACGAGCGCGAGCAATCGCCCGCCGCGAAGGATGCGATCGCGCAGATCCTCACCAATTCGCGCATGTGCGCCGAGGGCCGCCGGCCGATCTGCCAGGACACCGGCATCGTCAACGTATTCGTGAAGGTCGGCATGGACGTGCGGTTCGATTTTCAGGATTTTGAGGCAACCATAAACGAAGGCGTGCGCCGCGCCTATCTCGATCCCGACAACAAGCTGCGCGCCTCGGTGCTCGACGAGTCCGACTTCGGCCGCAGGAACACGAAGGACAACACCCCAGCGGTGATCAGCGTGCAGCTCGTGCCGGGGAACCGGCTCGAATGCGACGTCGCCGCGAAGGGCGGCGGCTCGGAGGCGAAGTCGAAGTTCGTGATGCTCAATCCCTCCGACTCGATCGCCGACTGGGTGCTGAAGACGGTGCCGACCATGGGCGCCGGCTGGTGCCCGCCGGGAATGCTCGGCATCGGCGTCGGCGGCACGGCCGAGAAGGCGATGCTGCTCGCCAAGGAAGCGCTGATGGAGCCGATCGACATGGCCGAGCTCAAGGCGCGCGGACCGCGCGACAAGGTCGAGGCGCTGCGCATCGAGCTCTACGACAAGGTGAATGCGCTGGGCATCGGTGCGCAGGGCCTGGGCGGACTGTCCACGGTCCTCGACGTGAAGATCAGAACGTATCCGGCACACGCGGCGAATCGCCCGGTCGCCATGATCCCGAACTGCGCCGCGACGCGCCACGCGCATTTCGTGCTCGACGGCTCGGGCCCCGCCGAGTTCGAGGCGCCGAAGCTTTCGGATTGGCCGGCGGTTTCGTGGACCCCGGATGCCAAGTCGAGAAAAATAGACCTGGATAAGCTAACCACAGCGGAAGTCGCGACGTGGAAACCGGGCGAGCGGCTCCTGCTGTCCGGCAAGCTCCTGACCGGCAGAGATGCCGCGCACAAGCGGATCCAGGAGATGCTCGAGCGAGGCGAGAAGCTGCCGGTCGATTTCCGCAATCGCGTGATCTACTACGTCGGCCCGGTGGACCCGGTGAGGGACGAAGTGGTCGGCCCGGCGGGCCCCACCACGTCGACGCGCATGGACAAGTTCACCGACACGATGCTCGGGCAGACGGGGCTCATCGCGATGATCGGCAAGGCCGAGCGCGGACCGACGGCGATCGAGTCGATCCGCAGGCACCGGGCAGCGTATCTCATCGCGGTCGGCGGCGCGGCCTACCTCGTTGCCAAGGCGATCCGCAAGTCGCGCGTGGTCGGCTTCGCGGACCTCGGCATGGAAGCGATCTATGAGTTCGAGGTGCAGGACATGCCGGTCACCGTCGCGGTCGATGCGAACGGCAGCTCGCTGCACGCCTCCGGACCTGCGGACTGGTCGCAGAAGATCGTCGAGCTCAAGCTTCCCGTCTCCGCGGCCTAGTGGCCAGAGAGGCCGCTCCCTCCAACACCGACTGGCGCGCCGTCTGGGCGGTCTTCGCGGCCGGGCTCGCCGCCGGCGCGTACATGACCAAGGTGGCTCCGACGCTGCCCGCGATGCGCGCCGAGCTCGGCCTCACGCTGGTTGAGTCGGGGCTGATCGCAACCACCTTCAACATCATGGGTATGGCGGTGGGGATGGTCGCGGGCGTGGTGTGCGACCGGTTCGGCCACAAGCGTCTCGCGCTCGCCGGGCTCCTGGTGATGGCATGCGGCGGCCTGCTCGGCGCCGCGGCCGGCGGCTTTGCCGTGCTGCTGTTCTCGCGCTTTTTTGAGGGCATCGGCTTCGTGCTGTTCGCCGTGTGCGCCCCGACGCTCATGTCGGCATCGACCGCGAGCGCACGCGACCGTGCGCGCGCGCTGGGGCTCTGGAGCGCGTACATGCCCTCCGGCGGCACGCTCGGACTTCTCGCCGCGCCGCTCTTCATCGCCGTCTCCGGCTGGCGCGGCTTCTGGGTGACGCTTGCCGCTGCGGCCGCCGCCGCGGCGCTGCTTTTTGCGCGGGCTGTGCCGCCCACGCGCTACGGCGAAGTGCGCTCGCTGCGGCTGGTCGTCGAATCCCTCGCGAGCACCGGCAACCTGGTCATGGCCGCGCTTTTCCTTTGCTACGTCGCGCAATGGAGCTCGGTGATGCTGTGGCTGCCGACCTTCCTCGCCGACGAGTACGCGGTTGCGGCCGGCGCCGCCGCGTTCGCAACCGCGCTCATGGTGCTCGTCAACGTGCCGGGGAACCTGCTCGGCGGGTGGCTCCTGTCGCGCGGCGTGCCGCGCGGGCGGCTGATCATCGCCGGCGCCGTGGTGGCGGCGGCCTGCGAGGCGGGCATGCTCGCCGCGTCGCTGCCCGGTCCGCTTCGCTATGCGCTGGTCCTCGCCTTTTCCGTAAGCGCCGGGGTGATCCCGGCGTCGATCTTCGCCGGGCTGCCGGTGCACGCGCGCACGCCGCAGCACATCGCCACGGCGAACGGCCTCGTGCTCCAGGCTTCTCAGGCGGGTCAGTTCGTGGGCCCGCTCGCCCTGGCCTGGATCGCCTCGCGCTTCGGGGGCTGGGACGCCGCCCTGTGGCCGATGCTCGGCTTTGCCGGCCTCGCTGTGTGCTGCGGCGCGCTCCTGGGAAGAATCGAGAAAAGGCTGCCGGTGCGGCGCTAGAATCGCCGCATGCCCCAAGTCCACGTGTGCGAAGTCGGGCCGCGCGACGGCCTGCAAAACGCCAAGCACCTCATGCCGACCGAGGCCAAGAAGGCCTGGATCCGCGCGCTCGCCGAGGCCGGCCTGCGCGAGATCGAGGTAGGCTCCTTCGTTCCGCCGAAACTGATCCCCGCCATGGCGGACACCGGCGAGATCGTTCAGGCAGCAGTAAAAATAAGAGGCTTGAAGGTGGTGGCGCTGGCGCCGAACCTCAAGGGCTTCCAGCGCGCTATCGAAGCCGGCGCGCACAAGGTGACCTTCCCGGTGTCGGCAAGCCGCGAGCACAGCGTCTCGAATGTGCGCATGACGCCCGAACAGATGGTCGAGGAGGTACGCAAGTGCGCCCAGTTTCCGCACGCGCGCGTCGAGATCGAGGGCGCGGTGTCGACCGCGTTCGGCTGCACCATGCAGGGCGTGGTGCCCGAGGACGACGTGATGCGCATTGCCGCGGCGCTCGCCGAGTTCTGCGACTCTGTCGCGCTCGCCGATACCGTCGGCTACGCGAACCCTGCCCAAGTAAAAAGATTGTTCTCCCGTGTTCGGGGCACCATAGGGGAGAAGCTCGAAGGCGCTCATTTCCACAACACGCGCGGGCTGGGGCTCGCCAACGCCCTCGCCGCCTACGAGGAAGGCGTGCGCCACTTCGACAGCTCCATGGGCGGCCTCGGCGGCTGTCCGTTCGCGCCCGGGGCGAGCGGCAATGTGATCACCGAGGATCTCGTGTTCATGTTCGAAGCCATGGGCGTTTCCACCGGCATCGACCTCGAGCGCCTGTTCGAAGCGAGAGACCTCCTCATCAAGGGAATTCCGGAAGAGCCGGTGTACGGCCACACGCCGCTCGCCGGGCTGCCGAAAGGTTTCGGCGCGCATGCCTGAGCCGGTGGTCCTCCTCGCGCGCGAAGGCGGCGTGGCCACGCTCACCCTGAACCGCCCGCAGGCGCTCAACGCGCTCGACCGCGACCTCACGCTCGCATTGCGCGAAAGCGTGCTCGCCGCGGAGCACGATCCCGCCGTCCG
>DASYPG010000596.1:0-2043 GCA_036006885.1 Burkholderiales bacterium
GCCTGCATCGGCCCGGGCGAGGCGTGGTGCACGATCATGCGCCACCCGGCGGCGGTGCGCAGGTACACGTTGGTCGCGATCACCGGCACCTGCGCCCGCGCGTCGCCCTCGACCGTGAAGTTCTCGTGCACGCTGTGCACGGCGATCATCATCGCCGTCACCGCCACCTGCTGCGTGATGTGCACGCGCGGCCCGGTGCCGCCCGAGAAGATCCGTGCCCAGCTGCTGCGCACCTCGTCGGGTCCCGACAGGCGCGGGCCGCCGGGGTGGACGCAGATGATCTCCTCGTCCTCCGCCCACACCGCCATCATGGCCTCGAGGTCGCCTCGCTCGAGCGCCTCGTAGAAGGCGTTCTCTGCGTCCTGCGCGGTGGGGAAGATCTTGGTGCTCACGCGGCGAGATTGTGGATTTCTTCGAGCACGCTTTCCACCGTCATCTCGCGCATGCAGCGAAAGTGACCGAGCGGGCATTCGCGCTCGAAGCACGGGCTGCACTCGACGGCGAGCCACAGCACCCGCGCGGCGGGAGAAAGCGGCGGGGTATGCCTGGGGCTCGACGAGCCGAACAGCGCGACCTGCGGCCGTCCGAGCGCCGCCGCGATGTGCATCAGGCCCGAATCGTTGGTCACTACGTAGTCAGCGCCGGCGAGCAGGGCGATTGCCTCGTCTAGCGTGGTTTCGCCGACGAGGTTGCGGCCCGCAATGCCGTGCGCTGCTTCACGGTCGTTGCCCGAGCCGAGGATCACGGTCTGACCCTGGAGACGGGTGGAAAGCTCGCCGAAGTACGGCCAGCGCTTGGCCGGACCGTACTCCGCGCCCGGGCAGAAGACGCCGTAGGGTCCGTGAATACCGAAGCGCCTCCGGGCGGCCTCGATCTCCTGGGCCGCGACCCGCAGGCGCGGCTCGGGCAGGGGCTCCTTCACCTGTGCGCCGGGCGGCTGGGAGAGGCGGGCATAGTGCAGCGGCATCGGCGCTTCGTCTTTCCTGTGAAGAACATTGAGAAGGCCATACCTGGATTCACCGACGTAGCCCGCCCTTACGGCGATGCCGGCGAAAAAGGGCAGCAACGCCGACTTCCAGCTGTTCGGCAGCACGATCGCCTCGCCATAGCCGCGCGCCTTGAGCGTCCGGGCGATCTTCCAGCGTTCGCCGAGCTGCAGCGCTTGGTGCCGGAAGGGCACGGCGATGACGTCCGCGACCTCGGCCATGCGGCGAACGACCGGCGCAACCCATGCGGGCGCCAGCACGTCGATCTCCGCGCCGGGGTTCTTCTCGCGCAGCCGCGTGAGCAGCGGCTGCGCCATCAGCGCGTCGCCGATCCAGTTCGGCGCCACGACGAGGATGCGGGGCATCTAGTGCCCCTTTACTGGCACACCTTTATAGATGTAGAGCGTGCCGCAGTAGGGACAGCGCGATTCGCCTTCCCTGGCGACATCGAGGAACACGCGCGGATGGCGCGACCAGAGCGGGGCCCCGGGAAGCGGGCAGTGCAGCGGGAGCTGCTTCTCGGTGACCTCGAGGCTGCGTGCTTCCTCGGCCTTCAACGTCGGCCCCGCTGGCCAACCGGCGTGAGCCAGTGCCTGCGCTTCTCGTCACGTCCGCTCACGACGTCGAAGAAGGCCTTCTGGATCGCCTTCGTGACCGGGCCGGCGCGACCCTCGCCGATGGTGCGGCCGTCGAGCTCGCGGATCGGCGTCACTTCGGCGGCGGTGCCGGTGAAGAAACATTCGTCGGCGATGTAGATGTCGTCGCGCGTAAGGCGCTTGGAGATCACCGGGTAGCCGAGCTCCTGCGCGAGCTCGATCACCGAGGCGCGCGTGATGCCGGTGAGCGCCGAGGTCAGCTCGGGCTCGTAGATCTTATTTTCCTTGACGATGAAAACATTCTCGCCGGCACCTTCGGCAACGAAGCCGTCGACATCGAGCAGCAGCCCCTCGTCGTAGCCGTGCTGGGTCGCCTCCAGCGTCGCGAGCACCGAGTTCGGATAGGTGCCCGACATCTTGGCGCGCGCCATGGTCACGTTGACGTGGTGGCGCGCATAGGA
>DASYPG010000597.1:0-3925 GCA_036006885.1 Burkholderiales bacterium
CTGCTCGGATTTTCAGTCGAAGCTGACGATCTCCACCCAGTTCGATCCCTTGCCGGTCGGGTACTGCTTCAGCAGCAGCAGCGCGCCGTTGTCCCCGATCGAATAGACCGAGATGGTCTCCGACTTCTCGCCCGTCACCACCATGTACTTCCCGCTCGGGTCGATCTGGAAGCCGCGCGGCTGCTTCTCGGTCGGCGTGGTGGAGAGGTAGGTCAGCTTGCCAGTGGTGGCATCAACGCTCATCGCGCCGATCTGGTTGCCGGTGCGCTCGAGCGCGTAGAGGAACTTACCGTTCGGCGCGAGGTGCAGGTCCGAGGCCCAGATGTCGTTGGATACGTCGCGCGGCGGCGGCGCGTTGGTACCGGGACCGCTGATGGCGCCGCGCGGCGCGCCGGGCACGAGCTTCGAGTCGGGCGCAAGGAACGAGGCGACGCTCGTTTCCTTCAGCTGGCCGGTCTTCGGGTCGAGCGACAGCGTGGTGACGGTCGCCACCAGCTCGGAGAGCAGGTAGGCGAACTTGTTGTCGGCCGAGATGATGATGTGGCGCGGGCCGGTGCCGGAGCGCATCTGCACCACCGGCGGCGTGTTCGCCGTCAGCTTGCCGCTCTTGTCGTCGAAGCGGAACTGGAAGATTTGGTCGGTACCGAGGTGCGGCACGAACACGAATTTGTTCGTCCGGTCGGTGACGATCGAGTGCGCGTTGCGCGCGGTCGGGATCACCTGCAGAGGCTCGCCCACCTTGCCGTCCCGGCCGATCGGATTGACGCTCACCAGATTCGCGCCATAGGAGGCGCCGAGCAGGAACTTGCCGGTCTTGTCGGCCCAGATGTAGGGGAAGCTCTCGGCGAGCGGCCCGCGGCCGACTTCCTTCAGCTTGCCGCTGTTGCGGTCGATGCTGTAGCTGACCGCGGTGAAGGGCTTCGCGCGCACCGCGGCGAAGAGGTACTTCTTGTCCGGGCTAACGCTCATCGGCATCACCGGCTTGCCGCCGGCGTCGAACTTGTCGCCCGGCTTGAGCGTGCCGTCGCTTTCCAGCGTATAGAGGCCGATGTTGCCATCGTCGGCGTTAGACACATAGACGTAGGTCGCAGCCGACACGGCTTCAACAGAAACAAGAAAAACCGAAACAAGCGATAAAACGGCGATGGACGTCCTGAAGGCACGCATTGAAAATTCCTCCCCTTTGTAAAATCAATGGCCGAACCATCGAGCGCGCGCCGGCCAGCGCTCGACGAGATCAATGAACAGCGGATCGATGCCGCTCGCATCTGCGGCGACCTCGCGCGCGAGCGGCCCGGGCTCGTCGTTGTAGGCGAGAAGCCCCAGATCGGTCATGCGCATCGGATACACGATGCCGTCGAGGTGATCGCACTCGTGCTGAAGCAGCGCGGCCCACGAGCTGCGGGCATCGTGGCTCACGTGCCTGCCCTGGAGGTCCTGGTAGTCGATGTTGATGTGCATGGAGCGCGGCACCTTCCCGTGCAGCCCAGGGATCGACAGGCAACGCTCCCACACCGGAGTCTTCGCCTCGGTCTTCGGCGTGATGACCGGGTTGACCATCACGGTCCATGGCCGCGGCTCGAGCCCCGAGCCGCGCGGGATGCGCGCGGCGATGATGCGGTAGACCACGACGCGCCTGCTCACGAACACCTGCGGCGCGGCAAGTCCGCTCGCGCCGATGTCCTCGAGGGTCTCCTGCATGTCCGCGGCAAGCGCGCGGATCTCGGGCGCGGTGGCATCGGCGACCGGCGCTGCCTTCTCCATCAGCACCGGGTTGCCCATTTTCGCGATCCGCAGGACCGCCATCATCAGCCTCGCGGCTTGGTCCAGCTCTCCGACCAGGCGAGGCAGCAGCTCGACGCGGGCTTGCCGAAGCGTTCCATCGGAAACACCGCGGCCGAGGCGGCTCGGCCATTGACCGTAAGCTGTGCGCTGCGCGCCGGAATGAAGGTGCTGTAGACGCCGAGCGGCCGGTTCATCGCGCCAGGTGGCATGGTGAGGATGAACGGCTTGATGAGGTCCCACCAGCTCAGCACGATCTCGTCCTCGCGCGACGCGACCCGCTCCTCGACCGCGCTGAGCGAGTCGCCGCCGCGGCTGAAGCCGGCGTGGATCACCGGCAGCGACTCGTCGGCGAAGTCCTTCCACAGCAGCGTCTCGACCGTGCGCTGCAGGTAGCGCGCGACGCCGGGGTTGTCCGCGTAGACGCGAGGCCCCTTGCCGGTGAGGCTGCTCTCGATGAAAAGCGCGTGCCCCTGACCGGCCGGCGACCACAGCACGCGCCAGTGGCTCACGCGCTCGGCGATGGTCTTGCCGCCGTCGTGCGAAAGGCGAATGAACGAGTTCTCGCCGGTCATCACCACGTCGTGGGGATCGACCATCTGCGGTTCGGCCATCGTTGCGTCCTCCCGGTAGAAGCGCGCTATCTTGCCTTCAGCGCCAGCGGAATTCAAAGGTTTCGCCGTCGCGCTGCCAGGCGCTCGCCGTCGGCGTGACCGTCAGGAACCACGTCTGGTAGGAAATCGGCCTGCGCGCGCTGAAGGCGCGCGGCTCGAGGACCGCGACGCAACCGCCCTTGTCCGGGTCGCGCACGGATTCGTAGCGAATGGCCGTCACGGGCGTGCGCCGCACGACCGCGGCAAAGGCCTGGGTCGGCCCATAGTTGCTGCGGTGAGTCCACGCTTTTGCGTCGCGGAAGAAGGGCTTCGCGCGCAGATCGATGGCGCTCGCCGCGATCCGTACCCGGAACAGCGTGTGGGGAACCGGGCCCAACGCCGATTTTGCGAGGGCGCTGCTGTCCATGAGGAACCGCCAGCGCCAGTAGCCGAGCTCGGCGCAGGCCGTGCGGCGTTCATCGGCGGCGTAGAACACGCCGGGGTCGGCGGCGGACCGGAAGCGCGATCCGCCTGGCCACGACGGCGGATAGCGAAACGGCGTGGCGAGGAGGTAGTCGAGGTCCGCCGTGGCGGCCGGCATCGCCGGCTTCGACTCGTCGAGCAGCTTTTCGAGCACGGCCTGCTCCGCGTTGCTGTCGACGAGCCTGCGGGTCGAGGCGACGTGCTGCGCCTCGACGGCGCGCCAAGGCTCGAGGCGGCAGGGCGCCGCTTCAGATCCGACCGCGCGCGCTGTCCAGGTAATGGAGGACACGGATCATGCCCTCGGCGCGCCCGAGCAGCTCTAGCGGCCGGCCGCCGAGCGCCCGGTTTTCGCCGTCGAGCCACGCGCGCGCCCTCTCGTCCGAGGCCACGATCGAGTCGAGCGAGCGGAACAGGCGCACGAAGAGCGCCCCGAGCTCCCATTCCTTGCGGCCGGGGTCGAGAAAGTACTTCTCGGCGAACATGCGGGACACGGTGGGGTCGCTCACGCCGAGGGTCGCCGCCACCCTGGACTGGCTCAGGCCGAGCGCCCTGGCCGCGCGCACCACCGCCTTGGTGAGCACCTTGCGCCGGTCCGTCGCCGGCAGCGGAGCGGTCCTCGGGAGGGACCTGGGGGAGTTCGGCTCGCTCATTCCTTGGAAATTATACCGCTCTTTTATTGCCAGAGAAAGCGATCGCCTCGAGCAGCTCGGCCTTGCGAGCGCTCGGCAGCAGCGACGCCGAGATCGAATTGGCGCACAGCCTGGCGAGCTCGGCGCGCGTCAGGCCGAGCGCGGCCGCGCAGGCGAGATAGTTGTCGAGCACGTAGCCGCCGAAGTACGCGGGGTCGTCGGAGTTCACCGTCACGCACAGCCCCGCGTCGAGCAGCCGCTTCAGGTTGTGCTCCTCCAGGCGCGCGAACACCTTCAGCTTCACGTTCGAAAGCGGGCACACCGTGAGCGGCACGCCCTGCGCGCGCAGGCGCTCGACCAGCGCCGGCTTCTCTTCGCAGCGCACGCCGTGGTCGATGCGCACCACCTTCAGGAGATCGAGCGCCTCCTCGATGTATT
>DASYPG010000598.1:0-2496 GCA_036006885.1 Burkholderiales bacterium
CGACTGGTTCTGCGCCTTCCAGCCGAAGCGCGAGATCATTCCGTCGTTGCCGTTGCGGTTGGGCCGGCCGCTGATGCCGAGCGCCGACTTGGTCGACGAATCGCGCGAGCGGTTCACGAGGATCGTGGTGTCGGTGATCTCCTCGATCAGCCCCGTCCCGAACACCGGGGTCGGGACGCGGAAGATCACGTTACGGTTGGCGAGCTGGCTCGCGAAGTCGGGCTGCCCGAGCACGCAGCCGGGCGCGTCGTCCCGGCCTTGGATTGTGAAGATCGCGTGGACTCCGCCGTCGGGCGATCCGTCCGCGTTCTTCACGAAGCGTGCCTCGCGCACCGGGCCGTTCAGCCGGATGAACGACGGCAGCTGGTTGTCGGCGCCCCGCAGGGTGGCGAACGCCACCTGCGGATTCATCTTCGGGCTGGTGCCTCCCGCGGCGGGCTGCGCGTGGCAGCCGCCGCAGGCGTCCAGGTTCATCGTCGGCCCGAGGCCGTCGGCCACGTCTTCGACCGAGTTGAAGTCGTCCTTGCCCTGGCCGAAGAAGGCCAGCTGATTCGCGGTCAGCCCGGGGAGCGGCCCGCCGGCGTCGACGCCGTCGCGCACGCCCGGGTCACGGGCGGAGAAATCGACTGAAGTTGCGATCTGCGAATGGAAAAAGAAGAAACCTACGACAGACGTGAGGACAAGCGGGATTGCATCCCTGATTTTCATACAACCTCCCACCCCAAGTTATCCCCGAAGCAAAGAGCAGGAAAGAAGCGCGATGAGCAGCGCTGCTGCGCGCGGCCGGTTTTTGTATTGCCGCGTCGTTCCTCCGATCACATCTTGTACCTTAGTTGTACCTGATCCCGCTATCCGGCCAAAGAACTTTTTGTTACTAGCTAGTGGATGCGTGCCGGCGCGCGCAGCGATTTTCCTGGGGGTGCGACAAAACGTCGCATCTCATCTAAAACCTCGGACGTAATCCGGCGCGTTGAACAGCCACTCGAGAGCGTCGTAATAACGTTCGGGACTGCGGCCGCGATAGAGGTCGTTGCGGATCTCGCGCTCGAGCCCGTCGGGCACGTGGAAGATCATCCCGACGAGGTGGTTCGCCGAGACCTGGACGCGCGAGGCGCGCACGATGCGCCGCTTCTGGTACTCCTGGAAGACTTTCTCGAAATGGCCATCGAACTCGGCTGCGCAGGCGCCGAGGCACACCGCGTCCTCCATCGCCATCGCCGCGCCTTGCGCCATGTACTGGAGCATGAAGTGCGCCGCGTCGCCGAGCAGGGTGACGCGCCCGCGCGTCCAGTTGTCCACCGGCTCGCGATGCAGCAGCATCCAGCGGCGATATTCCCGCGGCGTGCGCATCAGCTTCAGCGGCTGGTCGCAATAATGCGCGAAGAACGGCAGCACCTCGTCCGGCATGGCGAGCTCGTTGTGGCCGCCGCTCGTGTGCTTGCCGATCACCGTCGCCACCAGGTTGAAGAGCTTCCAGCCGCGCAGCGGGTAGTGCACGATGTGCGTGTTGTGCGCGGCCCAGAGCGTCGCCGCCGCCCAGCGCAGGTCCTTCGGCACGTCGCCCGCGTCGAGCACCGCGCGATAGCACATGTGCCCGGTGATGAGCGGCAGCTTGTCGCCGACGATGCTTTCGCGGATCGCCGAGCGGCCGCCGTCCGCGCCGACCAGGGCGGCACCCTCGAGCGTGTCGCCGTTCGCCGTATCGACGAGGACTTTGTTGTCCTCGGCCCGGAAGCCCGTGACGCGGGTGCTTGTGCGCAACTCGATCAGCTCCGACTGCGCCTTGCAGCCGTCGAGCAGCGAGCCGTGGATATCGGCGCGGTGCGTCACCGCGTACGGGTTGCCGAAGCGGCGGGCGAAGCGCTCGTCGAGCGGGATGTCGATCACCCGCTCGGCGCTCACGCCGTCCATCATGAGCAGGCGCTCGATGAAGACCGCTTCCTTCTTCACCAGCGCGCCGACCCCGAGGGCGTCGAGCGCGTGCCATGCGTTGGGAGCAAGCTGGATGCCGGCGCCGATCTCGCCGAACTGGGGGGCCTGCTCGAGCACGACCGAACGCCAGCCCTTGCGGGCGAGCGCCAGGGCGGCCGCGAGCCCCCCGATGCCGCCGCCGGCAATCACCACCGGTCTCTCGTTCCTCGGCTTCATTGCAGCATGTTAAGCGCTGCTCGACCGAGCGCCGAGCCCGGATCGGCCAGCGTTTCGATGATCTCGAAATGATTGAGGCCTTTTCCAACCATCGCTTCCGTCAGCTTGCCCGTAAGCTTCAACGCTGAAGAAAACTCGCGCGACTGGCGGGCGAATTCGGCGGCCTCGTGCTCGGCCCAGGCAACCGTCACGGGACACGCGATCCGACCTGCGTGGCGGATCGGGCTGTATTCGTGCTCGAGCTGCTCGTCGAGGCGCACGTATTGGTTGCGGGCGCTGAGGCGCACCGGGAGCAGGTCGTAGATGCCCGAAACGAGCAGGGCGTTTCCTACGCCATCCATTCCAGTC
>DASYPG010000599.1:0-8518 GCA_036006885.1 Burkholderiales bacterium
ACCTGGTCGAGCACCAGAGCGGCAAGCACGTCGCGGTGCTGCACGACCACCGGCGCTTGGCGGACAAGAAGGAACAGGTCGCGGCGTGAAGCTGCCGATCTACCTCGATTATTCCGCTACCACGCCCGTCGATCCCCGCGTGGCGCAGAAGATGATCCCCTACCTGACCGAGATCTTCGGCAACCCGGCGAGCCGCTCGCACGCGTTCGGCTGGGCAGCGGAGGAGGGCGTCGAGGAGGCGCGCGCGCACGTCGCGGCGCTGATCAACGCCGACCCCAAAGAGATCGTCTGGACCTCCGGCGCCACCGAGGGCAACAACCTTGCGATCAAGGGCGCGGCGAACTTCTACAAGACCAAGGGCAAGCACCTGATCACGCAGAAGACCGAGCACAAGGCCGTGCTCGACACCTTCCGCGAACTCGAGCGCCAGGGCTTCGAGGCGACGTATCTCGAAGTCGAGCCCAACGGCCTGGTGAGCATCGAAAAATTCAAGGCGGCGATCCGGCCGGACACCATCCTCGCGTCGATCATGATGGTGAACAACGAGATCGGCGTGATCCAGCCGGTCTGGGAGATCGGCGAGATCTGCCGCCAGAAAGGCGTGGTGTTCCACGTCGACGCGGTCCAGGGCGCCGGAAGGGTCGAGATCGACATGACGAAGCTCAAGGCCGATCTGCTCACCCTCACCGCGCACAAGATCTACGGCCCGAAGGGCATCGGCGCGCTCTACGTGCGCAGAAAGCCCCGCGTGCGGATCGAGGCGCAGATCCACGGCGGCGGCCACGAGCGCGGATTCCGCTCGGGCACGCTGGCGACGCACCAGATCGTCGGTTTCGGCGAGGCGGCGCGCCTGGCGAAAGCCGAGATGGCGACCGAGAACGACCGCGTCAGAGTCCTGCGGAACAAGTTGTGGAACGCGATCAAGGACATGGAAGAGGTGTACGTGAACGGCGACCTCGAGCGCCGCATCCCGCACAACCTGAACGTGAGCTTCAACTTCGTCGAGGGCGAGTCGCTCGTCATGGCGGTGAAGGACATCGCGGTGTCCTCGGGCTCGGCGTGCACCTCCGCGTCGCTCGAGCCCTCGTACGTGCTGCGCGCCCTCGGGCGCAACGACGAGCTCGCGCACAGCTCGATCCGCATTACCCTCGGGCGCTTCACCACCGAGGAGGAAGTCAACTACGCCGCAGCGCTGATCCGGCGCAAGGTGGAAAAATTACGCGAGCTGTCGCCTCTTTGGGAGATGTACAAGGACGGCGTCGACTTGAATTCCGTGCAGTGGGCTGCACACTAAGGAACTGACATGGCATACAGCGATAAGGTCATCGATCACTACGAGAATCCACGCAACGTCGGCGCCTTCGACAAGGGCGACGAATCGGTCGGTACCGGCATGGTCGGCGCCCCGGCCTGCGGCGACGTGATGAAGCTGCAGATCAGGGTCGGCCCCGACGGCCGCATCGAGGACGCACGCTTCAAGACCTACGGCTGCGGCTCGGCCATCGCCTCGAGCTCGCTGGTCACGGAATGGGTCAAGGGTAAGACCCTGGACGAGGCGGCGACCATCAAGAACACGCAGATCGCGGAGGAGCTTTCGCTCCCGCCGGTGAAGATCCACTGCTCGATTCTCGCCGAGGACGCGATCAAGGCGGCCGTGGCCGATTACAAGAAAAAACATTCTGTTGAGGAAAAGAAAGTCGCCTGATGGCCGTTACGCTCACCGAAAAAGCAGCGACCCACGTCCAGAACTTCCTCGCCAAGCGGGGCAAGGGCGTGGGCCTGCGCGTGGGTGTTCGCACCTCCGGCTGCTCGGGGATGGCCTACAAGCTCGAGTTCGTCGACCAGGCCAGCGCGGACGACCTGCAGTTCGAGAGCCACGGCGTGAAGGTGATGGTCGACCCGAAGAGCCTGCAGTACATCGACGGCACCGAGCTCGACTATGCGCGCGAGGGCCTCAACGAGGGGTTCAAGTTCCGCAACCCGAAGGTCAAGGATGAGTGCGGGTGCGGCGAGAGCTTTAACGTCTAGCGCTCTGCACGACCACTTCGCGCTGTTCGGCCTGCCTCGCGTGTTCGGCCTGGACAAAGAGGTTCTGGAAAAGGCGTACCGCGACATCCAGGCGCAGGTTCATCCAGACCGCTTCGCGCACGCCGGCGACGCCGAGCGCCGGGCGTCGCTGCAGTGGACCACCCGCGTCAACGAGGCCTATCGCACGCTCAAGGATCCGGTGCAGCGCGGCCGCCACCTCCTCGAGCTGCACGGCGTCGACGTGGCGTTCGAGACCAATACGCAGATGCCCACGGACTTCCTCATGCAGCAGCTCGAGTTGCGCGAGGAGCTCGAAGCCGCGACCGGAATGAAGGACCCGTCCAGGCTGGACCGTCTGCGCGCGGGTCTTTCCGCATCGAAGAAAGCCCTGGAAAAGGAGATCGGGGCGGCAATCGACGCGAAACGGGACTATTCCGGCGCCGCGGAGCTGGTCAGGAAGCTGATGTTCCTGGACCGGCTCGACTCGGAGATCGACGTGGCCTACGAAGCGATCGAGCAATAGCGTGGCGCTGCTTCAGATCTCCGAGCCGGGAATGTCGCCGGTGCCGCACGAGCACCGGCTGGCGGTGGGCATCGACCTCGGCACCACCAATTCGCTCGTCGCCACGGTGCGCAGCGCCACGCCGAGCGTGCTGCCCGACGCGCTCGGCCGCCCGCTCCTGCCCTCGGTGGTGCGCTACTCCGGGGACGGCGGCGTGGAGGTGGGGTACGCGGCGCAGGCGAAGCAGGCGCTCGATCCCAGGAACACGGTGGTTTCGGTGAAGCGCTTCATGGGGCGCGGGCTGCGCGACGTGGCCCACATCGAGAACGCGCCCTACGACTTTGTCGACGCGCCCGGCATGGTGCAGATCCGGACGGCCGCCGGGGTCAAGTCTCCGGTGGAGATTTCTTCCGAAATCCTGAAAGTGCTGAGAATCCGCGCCGAGCTCTCCCTGGGAGGAGGCCTGAGCGGCGCGGTGATCACGGTGCCGGCGTACTTCGACGACGCGCAGCGCCAGGCCACCAAGGACGCGGGCCGGCTCGCCGGGCTGAACGTGCTCAGGCTCCTGAGCGAGCCCACCGCGGCCGCCATCGCGTACGGCCTGGAGAACGCGGCCGAAGGGCTCTACGCCGTCTACGACCTCGGCGGCGGCACCTTCGACATTTCGATCCTCAAGCTCTCGCGCGGTCTGTTCGAGGTGATCGCGACGAGCGGCGATTCCATGCTGGGCGGCGACGACTTCGACCAGCGCGTGTTCTGCTGGATCGTCGAGCAGGGCAAGCTGCCGCCGCTCGATCCGAAGGACATGCGCCTCCTGCAGGTGAGGGCGCGGGAGGCGAAGGAGCACCTCACCTTCCACGGCGAGGCCCCGATCACGGCGAGGCTTTCCACCGGGGACGTCATCGACCTGAGGATCGATTCCGAGACCTTCTGCGGCATCACGCAGACCCTGGTGCAGAAGACCCTCGGGCCGGTGCGCAAGGCGCTGCGCGACGCGGGCCTTAGCGTGGACGACATGAAGGGCGTCGTCATGGTCGGCGGCGCGACCCGCATGCCGCAGATCCAGCGCGCGGTGGGCGAGTTCTTCCGCCGCGACCCGCTCAACAACCTCGACCCGGACAAGGTGGTGGCGCTCGGCGCCGCGATGCAGGCCAACGTTCTCGCGGGCAACAGGCCGCAGGGCGAGGACTGGCTGCTCCTCGACGTGATTCCGCTCTCGCTCGGCGTCGAGACCATGGGCGGCCTCGGCGAGAAGATCATACCGCGCAACACCACCATCCCAGCGGCGAAGGCGCAGGAGTTCACCACCTTCAAGGACGGACAGACCGGGATGAGCTTCCACGTGGTGCAGGGCGAGCGCGAGCTGGTGGCCGACTGCCGCTCGCTCGCGCGCTTCGAGCTCAAGGGTATCCCGCCCATGGCCGCCGGCGCCGCACGCGTGCGCGTTACCTTCCAGGTCGACGCGGACGGCCTGCTCTCGGTGAGCGCCCGCGAACTGAGCACCGGGGTCGAGGCGTCGATCAGCGTGAAGCCGTCGTACGGCCTCGCCGACTCGGACATCGAGCGCATGTTGCGAGAGTCGTTCGAGCACGCGAACGAGGACGTCCACGCGCGCGCGCTCGCCGAGTATCGCGTGGACGGCACGCGGCTCATCGAAGCAACACGTTCTGCTCTCAACGTGGATAAAGGCCTCTTGAGCCCCGAAGAACTGAAAGTCATCGAGGACGCGATAGCGCGGCTGGAGAAGCTGCTTCCGGGCCCGGATCACCGTGCGATCAAGCAGGCGACCGACGCGTTGAACCGCGCCACCGGCGAATTCGCGGCGCGCCGCATGGACGCCGGAATCCGGCGCGCGCTCGCCGGTCGCCAGATCGGCAGCCTGTGATGCCGAAAATCAAGGTTCTGCCCGGGCACTCGCTGTGCCCGCAGGGTACCGAGATCGAGGCGAGGACCGGGGTGTCGATCTGCGATACGCTGCTCGAGAACGGCGTCGACATCGAGCATGCGTGTGAGAAGCAGGCGGCCTGCACCACCTGCCACGTGATCGTGCGCAAAGGGTTCGATTCGCTCGACGACGCCACCGACAAGGAGGAAGACATGCTCGACAAGGCCTGGGGCCTCGAGGCGAGCTCGCGCCTCTCGTGCCAAGCCAAGGTCGCCGACGAGGACCTCGTCATCGAGATCCCGAAGTACACCATCAACTACGAGCGCGAAGGGGGCGGGAAAAAGCCGTGAAGTGGACCGACACCCAGGACATCGCGATGGCGCTCGCCGATGCGCATCCCGACCAGGATCCCAAGAGGGTGAATTTCGTCGACCTTTGCAAGTGGGTGATGGCGCTGCCGGAGTTCAGCGACGATCCGAAGCGCTGCGGCGAAAAGATCCTCGAGGCGATCCAGATGGCCTGGATCGACGAAGCGGGATAAATTCCGGGCCGGGCGCGCAGCCCGGGAATAGAATATGCAGGCTGTGCGCGCGCTCGTCCATGCGATCCCGATGCTCTTCCTCGCCTTGCCGGCGGCGGCGGCCGACGTCTATCGCTGGGTCGATGAAAAGGGCACGGTGCATTACTCGAACGAGGCCCCGCCGAAGGGCGTCAAGTCCACCAAAGTCGACATCGAGGCCGAGCCTCGAAGCCCGGTGACTGAAGGCGCCGAGTGCTACACCGTGCGCTGCCAGGGCGAACGGCTGGAGCAGCGCCTTGCGCGCCGCGAGCAGATCGAAGCGCGCGACGCCGCCGAGCGCGCCGCAGTCACGCCGCGGCCTCCCAAGGGACTCGACTTCCGCAAGTACGTCGCGATCCAGCGCGGCATGAGCGAAGGCGAGTTCATTACGATCGCCGGCGAGCCCGACCTCCTGCTCTGGGATTCGGGGCCGGTCAAGACCTACACCTACTTTCCCACCCCGGGCGATCCGTTCACCACGACCGTGGTGCTGCGCCACGGCCGCGTCAGCGAAATCGAGCGCGCGCGCAAATTCTGATCTGGCACGGACCTTGCGGCGGTCTCTGCTCAGGACAGGAGACACGCATGGATCGCAAGGACAAGGTCGAAGGCGAAGGCAGCTACAGCGGCACCAAGGACTACAACAAGCGCACCAAGAAGTTCGTCGACTCCGGCAAGGTCGAGCAGGCGGCGAACGACGCCGCGCCGCAGTCGGCCGAGGAGGCGCGCGAGATGCAGGACGCCGAGCGCATCGGCAAGCGGCACATCAAGGAAGAGGACCCGGCCGTCCGCAATCCGAAGAAACAGGGTGACGAATCGAACGGCTAGTGTTTCCTTAACGGGCCCCAGAGCTGGTCGAGGCGCGCGTAGCGCCCGCACCCGGTGACGTAGAAGCGGTACCGGACCTCGTTCTTCTTGTAGTAGTCCTGGTGGTAGTCCTCGGCCGGGTAGAACTCGCTCGCGGCGGTGATCGGCGTGAGAAGCGGCTGGCGGAACGGCTTGAGCTTCTCGTACTTGGCCTTCGACGCTTCCGCGAGGCGCTTTTGCTCCTCGGAGTGGTAGAAGATCTCCGGGCGATATTGCGAGCCCGCGTCGCAGAACTGCCGGTCGGTCACCGTCGGGTCGTGGTTGAGCCAGAAGGTGTCGAGGAGCTTCTCGTAGCTCACCTTCGCGGGGTCGAAGGTCACCTGCACGGCTTCGGCGTGGCCGGTGCGGCCGCTCGAAACCTGCTCGTAGCTCGGGTTCTTCACCTTGCCACCGGTATAGCCCGAGACCACCTGGATCACCCCGGGCACCTTCTCGAACGCCTCCTCGGTGCACCAGAAGCAGCCCGCGGCGAAGGTGGCCTTTTCGGCCTGCTGCGCCTGCGCCGCGCCCGAGAGCGCCAGCGCCAGAAGAACGATCAGTCTCATGCTTTCATCTCCTGCCTTTTGGCTTCATTTCGTTGAGAACCGCGTCGATGACCGGTTGGTCGCGCAAGCATAGCCGCACATTACGCAGCGGCGAGGCGCGCGCCGCACTCAGGTAGGCGCGGGCGCAGATCTCGAGCGGTACCGCGAATATGCCGCTCGAGACCGCGGGGAAGGACACCGAATCCCAGCCGTTCTCCAGAGCAACCCTGAAGGAATTTGCCAAGGCGTCAAAAAGCTTGCGCTCCTCGTCGCCTTCGCCGTAGCGCGGCCCGACGGCGTGGATCACACCCTTGAAGGGAAGCGCTCCAGCGGTGGTGACGATTGCCGAGCCGGTCGGGAAAGGGCCGCGCGCAGCGACAAGCGCGTCGGACTCGGCCTGCAGGGCCGGCCCGGCGGCGCGCGAGATGATCCCGGCGACGCCTCCGCCGTGTGCGAGGTGCCCGTTTGCCGCGTTGACGATCGCCTCGACCGCCTCCTTGAGGAGATCGCCCCGAACCACCTGGAACAGGCGCCCTGGCGCTACTTCTTCCTGCGCGAGGACCTGCGCTTGCTGCCCTTTCTGCGCGGTACCTTGGCGCCCGCGCGTCGCGCCTCCGACAAGCCGATCGCGATCGCCTGCTTGCGGCTTTTCACCTTCTTGCCGGAGCGGCCGCTCCTCAGCTTGCCGCGCTTTCGTTCGTGCATCGCCCGCTTCACCTTCTGCCGCGACTTCTTGCCGTACGTCGCCATGGTTCCTCCTGTGAGGTCCGCTACTCCACCTTCGCCTTCGCGCGCAGCGATTTCACCAGCTCCTCGATCCGGGTCTGGGTGATCTGCTGGTTGATGCGCTGGCGCACTTCGTTCAGGGCCGGGAACTTCACCGGGCGCACGTCCTCCAGCATGATGATGTGGTAGCCGAAGCGGGTGTGCACCGGCGCGTCGGTGTACTTGCCCTTCTCCAGCTTCACCAACGCGTCCGCGAACATCTTGTCGTAGGTCCCCGGCACGTTCCAGTCGAGGTCGCCGCCGCGCGGCGCGCTGCCCGGGTCCTTCGAGTTCTTCGTCGCCAAGTCCTCGAACTTGCCGCCCTTCTTCAGCTCTTCGATCAGGTTCTTCGCCTGTTCCTCGGTCTCAACGAGGATGTGGCGGGCGCGGTATTCCTTGTCGCCGGCCTGCGCCTTGGCGCGCTCGTACTCCTTCTGCACGTCGGCGTCCGTCACCGGGTGGGTGCGCACCCAATCCCGGACGTACGCGCTCACCAGCACCTCCTGGCGCGCCATGTCGAGCTGGGCCTGCACCTCGGGCTTCTTGCCGACGCCGCTCTTCTGCGCTTCCTGGAAGAGCACCTCGCGGTTGACGAGCTCGTCGCGCAGGAGCGCGCGTGTCTGCTCGTTGTCGGGCATGCCGCGGGCGCCCTGCTGCTGCATCAGGAGGTCCTGGCGCGAGCGCGGCACGGCCACGCCGTTGACCTTGGCGATCGTGGTGCCCTGGGCGGCGGTCTGTGACTTGGCCGTGTCCTTCTTCGCGGCTTCCTTCTTGGCGGGCTCGTCCTTCGTCGGCAGCGGCACCTGCGCCAGCGCCGGGGCGGCCAGCAGGACCGCGGCGTACATCCAGTTCTTCATTGCTTTCCTTTCGTCTCTTCCGGGCTGCGCGCCGTGATGGCGAGCGCGTGGATGGGATGCTGCATCAGGCTGCCGAGGGCGCCGTAGATCATGCGGTGGCGCTCGAGCGTGCTGCGCCCGCTGAAGCGCTGCGACACGATGGACAGGCGCCAGTGCGTGCCGCCGCCTTCGCGGTAGCCGGCATGGCCGCGGTGCTGGTCGCTCTCGTCGGAGAGCTCGACCGCCTGCGGCTCGAGCGCGGCGAGCCGCTCGCGGATCGTTTCGGCGACGCTCATTGCTTGTCTTCGACGTGGCGCGCGAGGAACAGGGCCTGCACCACGACGAACACGAGCATCAGGCCCATGCCGCCGAACAGCTTGAAGTTGACCCAGAGGTCGGTGGAGTAGTTGTACGCGACGTACAGGTTGAGGCCGCCCATGAAGACGAAGAATCCGACCCAGCTCCAGTTCAGGCGGCTCCACACCGGGTCGGGCAGCCGCACCTGCTCGGACAGCATGGCGCGGATCAGGTTGCGGTGAAACAGAAGGGGCG
>DASYPG010000600.1:0-2265 GCA_036006885.1 Burkholderiales bacterium
GCCACCGCGAGCTCGGACTGGCTCGCCGCCCTCGAGCACGAGGCCGAGCGGCGCCTGGCGCGCGGCGAGACCGGGATCCTCGACGGACTTTCGCGTCAGTTCGAGCGCGCGCTCATCACCAAAGCGCTCGAGCGCACCGCGGGCCGGCGCATCGAGGCGGCCACTCTCCTCGGCATGGGGCGCAACACCATTACCCGCAAGATCCAGGAGCTCGGCATCGAGGACGAGAAGCCGGGCTCGCCGCCGGACGATTAAGCCGTCTTTTTCCTGGCGCCCTGCGATACCGCGGCCTGGCTTGCACGCCGGTTGAGCTCCAGGCGCGCATCGACCAGGGTTACGACTTCATCGATCGCCGCATTGCGCATGCCTTTGCGCGCCGCCACCGCCTGCACCAGGCGATCCACGCGCTCGATGTTGGGCGCGCCGCCGAAGAGGGCGCGCGCCGCGGAGGAGGGGTTTGCCAAGCCCTGCGCGGCCGCGGCGTACTTCTCGAAAGGCACCAGGTCTTTCGGATCCGCGCCGAGCGAGACGCACAGCTTGACGACCCAGTCGTACACCGAGCGCGAGGCCTCGAGGTCGCGGTGCACGGCTTCCTTGATCGGAATCATCCCGTCCTTGGTGACGCAGCGGTAGTTGCCCGCCATCAGCATCGCCCATTTGGCGAGCGGCACGAACACCGACTCGTGCACCTTCAGCTTCACCGGCAACTCCATCCCCTCATGGCGGACCGCCTCGATGCCCTTTTCGAGATCGCGGAGGATCTTGGTGTGCGCTTCCGACGGGAAGCGCGCCGACTTGAAGTTGGTCGGCAGCCGAACCTGAAGCACGTTGATCTTCTCTTCCGGCGGACGGAACGCCTGGGGATCCGGGCTGCAGAGGGTCATGAAGGATGGATCGAAGCTGTCCCAAACGGCCGGGTCCGTGTACGCCGGCCTGAGCTCGTTGAGCGACAAGCCGGGAATGCGCGCGAGGTAGGGCAGCGGCGGCATGTTCATGATGGACATGCACGGCACTTTCGCCTTGGCCACGGCGTCGAGCAGCTCGCGCACGCCCGGAGAGCGGTACTGCGGCTCCTGCATGGCAAGCACGACGAGGTCATAGTCCGCCGGGTTCACGGCCCCCGGTGCGTCGGCCGAGAGCTTGCCGGGCAGCTTCTTCGAATGCAGCTCGACCAGGCCGTCGCGCCCCTTGACCGGCATGCGCACCCGCGCGCCATCGCTATTGAAGGCCTCCGCTTCCGCGGGTAGGCAGACGAGCTTCGCCGTGTGCCCTGCGGCGACCAGCTTGATGGCGAGCAGGGAGCCGTAGGAAGCACCAAGAATCAGGATGTTATAGGGGGCAGGCATTGGTATCTCACGATACGAAACAAGCAGTTGGGAGGGAAACGCGAAGAGGCAGCCTACTCCGATTGGCGCGCGATTTCACGCGGCAGTGCCGCATTTCATCATATGAAATTGTGGTCAAAGTTCCTAAGAACTCCAATCGGCAGATCTGTGGGGTATGTCTCGTTCGCCCTTCGTGTGGTAATGTTGCGGTGCGGCAACCGCCTCGCCGCCGATGCCAACGGGCGGGGCGGTTCTTGGGGGAGATTTGCCGTCCACTCAATAATTTAGTGTCTCGATAGCGAGTAGATGCTGCTATGCACATGTCCAGCCCGCTGCCCAAAGACGTTTCCATCTCCGGCCGCATCACGCCCGATTTCGCGCAGATCCTCACCCCGGAAGCGCTGACTTTCGTAGCAAAGCTGCACCGGCGCTTCGAATCCCGTCGCCAGGAGCTGCTTGCGCGCCGCGCGGCCCGGCAAAAGGCATTCGACGCCGGCGCCAAGCCGGATTTTCTCGAGGAAACAACACAGGTCCGTGACTCCGAGTGGCAGGTCGCCACGCAGCCGCAAGACCTCCTGGACCGGCGCGTCGAGCTCACCGGCCCGACCGACCGCAAGATGGTGATCAACGCGCTGAACAGCGGCGCCTCCACCTTCATGGCGGACTTCGAGGACGCCAACTGCCCGACCTGGCACAACATGATCGACGGGCAGCTCAACCTGCGCGACGCCGTGCGGCGCACGATCGTCTTCGAAGCTACCGCCGCCGACAGCACCCAGAGGATGTACCGCCTGAAAGACCAAACCGCGGTGCTGATCCCGCGCCCGCGCGGCTGGCACCTCGATGAAAAGCACGTCAGCGTCGACGGCCAGCCCGTCTCCGGCGGCATCTTCGATTTCGCGCTCTACTTCTTCCACAACGCAAAAGAGCTGCTCGCGCG
>DASYPG010000601.1:0-8278 GCA_036006885.1 Burkholderiales bacterium
CTTGGCGTTCACCCACAGCACGAAGTTGTCCAGCGCCAGCATCTGCACCGGCGTGAGGTCGCGCCAGTTGAACGGCACGCCCGTGGCGAGCGGCGTGGTGAAGAGGTTGGAGAGCGTGATGATGATCTTGTGCGGGTCGCCCGAGTCGTTCTTCACGTCGAGGAAGCCCTCGGCGCCGGCGCCGCCCGCCTTGTTGATCGGCAGCAGCGCTTGCTTCATCAGGTTGTGCTTGGCGACGATGCCCTGGACGGCGCGCGCCATCTGGTCGGCCCCACCGCCGGTACCGGCCGGGATGATGAACTCGACGCTCTTGGTGGGCTCCCAGGCCAGCGCGCAGGCGGGAAATGCAAAAACCAGTACGGCGGCGGCAGCAACGCGATTCCGGATCTTCCTTGTCATGAACTCCTCCTCGTTCGAGCATCGCGCGCCGAGACTTAAGCCGACCTTAAGGCGCAAGGGATCGATCGTCCGTACGCCAAAGGGTTATTTCATGCGTTAATGCGTTCGATGAGCGCACTCTCGCGTCGGCTCCGAACCGCCGCACGGCGAACTGGCTGGGCCGGGCTCGCTCTCGCGTTGGTTCTCGCGCTACTGTGCGCGGCGCTCGGCGGTATGGTCCTCGCGCCGGCGCGTAACGATTCGCCCTACGTGCGCGACGACGTCAGGATCCCGGTGGCCGACGGGCACTACTCGCTGGCGCTCACCATCCTGCGGCCGCGCGGCGACGGGCCGTTCGGCGTGATTATCCTCAACCACGGCGTCGGCGAGGGCGCACGCGAGCGCTTCCTGGAGTCGCCCGCGCTGTTCGTCCAGGCGGCGAGCGCCTTTGTATCGCGAGGCTATGCGGTCATCATGCCGCTGCGCCGCGGTTTCGGCGAAACGGGGGGCGCCTTTGCCGAAGACGCCGGCGAGTGCGGCAGCCCGCACTATGGGCGCGGCGAGCGCGCGGCCGCGAATGACGTGCTGGCGGCCTACGAGTTCGCCCGCAAGCTGCCGTACGTCGATCCCGAGCGAATGATCCTCGCCGGACAATCCGCGGGCGGCGTGGCCTCGCTCTATGCGGCCGCGCAGCAGCCCGAGGGCCTTGTCGCCGTGCTTGCTTTTGCCGCAGGGCGCGGCGGCAATCCGACGCTTCATCCCGGCATACCCTGCGCCGCCGAGGCGCTGGCGGCGCTTTTTCAGGACCTCGGCGCGTCCGTCCGGGTTCCGGTCCTGATGTACTACGCCGAAAACGACCTCTACTTCGGCCCGGCCGCGTCTCGTTCCTGGTTTCAGCGGCTGCAGGGTGCCGGCGTCGACGCTGAGTACGTGCTCCAGCCGCCTTTTGGCGACAACGGCCACTTCGTTTTCGGGGACACGAAAGGCGTCCAGCTGTGGCTTCCCACGGTCGAGCGCTTTCTCGAGCGTCACCGTATTCCTTTCGCGCCCTCCAAGCAGCGGACCTGATCAGGAGCGGGGCTCGCGCCCGACGCGCTCCACGGCGAGGCCGGCCAAGGCCCAGGCGTCGATTCCACCACCGAGCGGGCGCACGCGACGGAAGCCCCGCGCGCGAAGTTGCAGCGCGACTTTCGCCGCGGTGGCCTCGTTGGGGCACGCGCAATACACCACCACCTCGCGATCCCGGGGCACGCGCGCGAGCGTTCCCTCGAGCGCGTCGAGGTCGACCGGATGCGCGCTCGGGATCTGCCGTCCGTCGAGGCGCCGGTGCGCGGCAGTGCGCACGTCGAGCACCACCGGATCTTCGCCGCGGCTCATCATGTCGTTCAGCTCGTGCACGCTGATGCGCGCCGTCCTCAGCGAGCGCAGGAAACGCCAGCGTTGGGCCAAGCGATAGGCGACGTAACCTGCAAGCAGGACTCCAAGGAGGAGGATCGCGCCGGTGCCGAGCGCGGCCAGCCGCTCGATGAGCCACGCGACCTGATCGTGGAAGGCGAGCCCGAGCGCGAGGCCGGCGGCGGCGCGCAGCGCGCTTCCCGCCAAGTCGTAGAGGAGAAAGCGGCCGAAAGCCAGCGAAAGCGCGCCGGCGAGCGGCGGTGCGACGGTCTCGATGCCGGGCAGGAACCTCGACACGACGAGCATCGCCGGACCGCGGCGCTCGAAGGCATTTTCGGTTAGCCGCACGCAGGAGTCCGGCGAAAGCGTGACGCGGCACACGAGCTTGAGCACGCGATAACCGTAGCGGCGACCGGCGAGGTACCACGGCAGGTTGCCGGCGGTGCCCGCCAAGGTGGCCAGCAGGAAGGCCTGCGCCACCAGCAGCGGGTCGCCGTAAGACACCGCCCCGGCCCAGATGAGCAGCGGAAAGGCGGGTATGGGAATGCCGAGCTGGTGCGCCAGCAAGGCGCCGAAGAGCGTCGGAAGAACGTGCGCGTCGAGGACCACCATGAGACCGCTAGTTCGATTGCTCTATTGCCCAGGCGACGACTTCGCCGACCAGCGTACCGAGCGCCTGGCGAAAGCCCTGCACCGCGCCCTGCGCGTCGTAGGTCGGCGCCGGCGCCGACTGGGTGAAGCTGCGGCGCGCAAGCGAGACGTTGCGGCCCGGATCGATGAGCTCCGCGACAAGCACGATGCGCGCCTCTCCGGGCGATGTCGCCGCGTCGTGATAGATCTCTTCGAGATCGGTTCTCAGCACCAGGCTGTTCGCGACGGGCTTGTCCTCTCCGACGACGGCCTTGAATCCGCCGGAACGCTCGAGGCGCGAGACCAGCAGGTCATGGATCGCGCGCCCGGGTCGCTCGGTCCAGCTGTTGAATTGATAGTAGGCGCGCGTTCCGGGGGAGCGGCTGAAAACGAGGTCCTGGGTATCGTAGAAGTTCGCGGCGCTCGTCGGCGGCACGACCAGGGTGGTCAGCCGCGGAATCGCGGCCAACGCCGTGGCCGACGCCGTCTTGGACTCGGGCGCGTCGAGGATGTAGTAGCGCTGCGCTTCCCGCGTCCCGCCGCTTGGCAGACACCCGGCCGCGGCGACGAGCATTGCCGCGGCGAAGAATCGGTTCATCGGCTCGCTTCTCCCGGCCCCAGCGCGCCCTGGGGCGGCCCGTAAAGGACCTGGCCCGGATCGCGCAGCCGGCCGCCGGCCGCGGCGAGCGCGTCGGCGGCGTTGCGAAGCGCCTGCGCTGTGGTGCGCAGCTCCACGTCGCCGCTCGCCATCAGCCGGTCGGCGCGCTCGGCGAGGCGGGCGACGTCCTGGCGCATGGCTTTCACTTCGCCCGCCACGTCGGTGATCGAGACGCCCGCCTGCTTGCCGAGCGCGTCGTAGCGCGCCGTCAACGTGCGCGCGTCCGCGGCGATGCTTGCCGCGAGGTTGCGCACCTCCTCGGCTGCGCCGCGCACTTCCCCGGCTGCCCCGGCTGCGGCCAGGACCGCCTTGTCGGCGTCGCGCGTCATGCTCCTGAGATTCTTCAGGACCTCGGAGAGCGCGGCCTGGTTCTCCGGGGACAGCGTCGCGGTGATGCGCTGCATCGTCTCGTCCGTGCGCTGTGCGAGCTGGTTCACCGACTCGGACAGCTGCTCGTACACCGATTCGCCTTCGGCGATGACCGGGTACGGTTCGTCCTCGGGCGTCATTGTGAGAAGCGGGCTCAGCTCGCTTGGATTGACGAGGCGGACGCTGGCGAGTCCGGTGATGAGGTGGCGCTCGACGACCGCCTCGGTGCTCTGGCGCACCGGCGCGGAGCTGTCCACGCGGATGAACACCTCCACCGCGCCCCGGCGGCGCGACGAGAACGTGAACCCGGTCACCGATCCGACGCGGATGCCGCGCATGCGCACGTCGCTGCGCACCTCCAGGCCCTCGAGCGACTGATTGACGAAATAGATCTTGTACTGCCGGTCGGTGCCGCCTCCTCCGCTGCTGCGCAGCCAAAGCACCGCCGCGACCACGAGCGCCACCAGGATCAGCACCGCCGTGCCGACCACTGTGTATCGCGCTTCGGGTTCCATCAGGCGCGTGCCGCGAAGTAGTCGCGGATCCAGGCGTCGTCCGCCCGCCGCACGGCCGCCACCGGCCCATCGGCGATCACCTTGCCGCCTGCCAGGACGATTGCGCGGTCGATGACCGAAAGGAGCATGTCGAGGTCGTGGGTGACGATGAACACGGTGAGGCCAAGGCTATCGCAGAGGACCCGCACCAGGCGGTCGAAGGCGCGGGCGCCGACCGGGTCGAGGCCGGAGGTGGGCTCGTCCAGGAACAGGATTTCCGGCTCGAGCGCGAGCGCCCGGGCGAGCGCCGCGCGCTTGCGCATCCCGCCGGAGAGCTGGGCCGGCATCTTGGCGCCGGTCTCGGGCGCCAGCCCCACGAGCGAGAGCTTGAACCCCACCAGCGCGGACACAAGCTCCACGGGCAGAACGGTATTCTCGCGAAACGGCACGGCGATGTTCTCGGCCACGGTGAGGGAGGAGAATAGCGCGCCGTCCTGGAACAGCATGCCGAACCGGCGGCGCAGGCCGTTCAGCTCTTCGGGACTCGAGCGCCACACGTCGGCGCCGAAGAGGCGGATCGAGCCGGCGGCGGGCCGCAGAAGGCCGATCACCTCCTTGAGCAGCACCGACTTCCCCGTGCCGCTGGCGCCGATCAGGGCCACCATCTCGCCGCGCTGCACGGCGAAGCTCACGCCGTCGTGGATGCGCTCGGCGCCGAAGCGCGTGACCAGGTCCCGGACCTCGAGCACGCTTTCCATTCAGATCCCGAGGAACTGGAGCACCACCGCGAACACCGCGTCGAGCACGATCACCCAGACGATGCTCTGCACCACCGTGGAGGTGGTGTTGATGCCGACGCTGCGCGCATCGCGCGCGACGAGCAAGCCCATGCGGCAGGCGATGAGCGCGATGAACGCCGCGAACACCGGGGTCTTCGCCAAGCCGACGATAAGATCGTTTTCCGGCAGCGTCGCGTGCAGGCGAGCCAGGAAGGCGGCGGGCGAGATGCCGAGCTGGAGCGCGGCCACCACCATGCCGCCGCCGATTCCGGCCAAGTCGCCGACGAAGGCCAGGAGCGGCAGCGCCACCACGATGGCGGCGAGGCGCGGGATCACCAGCACCTGGATCGGGGAGAGCCCGAGCGTGCTGATCGCGTCGACTTCCTCCTGCACCTTCATGGTGCCGAGCTGGGCGGTGAAGGCGGCGCCGGAGCGCCCGGCAACGATCACCGCGGCGAGAAGCGGCGCGAGCTCGCGGCACACCGCGAGCCCCACCCCGTCGACGACGAAGATGTTGGCCCCGTAGCGCCGCGCCTGCACCCCGAGAAGATAGGCAAAGACGACGCCGATGAGGAAGTTGACCAGCGCGACGATCGGCACCGCGTCGAGGCCGACCGCCTCGAACTGCGACACGGTTTCGCGAAGCCGAAAGCGCCTCGGCCGGCGCAGCAGCACGAGCGCCTCGAGCGCCACCGCGCCGAGGAAGGCGTTGTGGGTGCGCAGCAGCCCGGCAAGGGCGAGCGCCGCCGCGCCGACGCGCGGCACGAAGCCCAGATGCTCGGAATGCCCCTCGGCCGGCGGGCACTGCATGCGCTCGTGCACGAGGGCGAGGAGCCTGCGGTGGCGCGCGTCGAAGCCCCGCGTGCTGACCATGGATTCCGTGCAGCCGAGGTTCGCGAGGGAGCGAAACAACGCGAAGCCGGCAGCGGTATCGAGCTCGCGCAGCCGGCTGCCGTCGATGACGTAGCACTCCTCCAGGCCCAGGCCGAGCCCGGCGAGCGAGCGTGCGATCGCCTCGAGGTGCGCGAGTCGCCACGCCCCGGTGAGGTAGAGCACGGTCGCACCGCCCTCGACCCGGTGCTCGATGAAACGCTCCGAGCTACGATCCACTGGCGCCCATTGTGCGTGAAACCGACCTGCGCCGCAGCCGGGCTTGGTGTCTAGAGACCGAGCTCCGAGAGTCCCGGGTGGTCGTCGGGGCGCCGGCCGAGCGGCCAGCGGTACTTGCGGTCCGCCTCGCGCATCGGGACGTCGTTGATGCTCGCGACGCGCCTGCGCATCAGCCCGTTCTCGCTGAATTCCCAGTTCTCGTTGCCGTACGAGCGGAACCAGCTGCCGGAGTCATCGTGCCATTCGTACGCGAAGCGCACCGCGATGCGCGCCTCCGTCCACGCCCATACCTCCTTGATCAGCCGGTAATCGAGCTCCTTGGCCCACTTGCGCCGCAGGAACTGCACGATGGCTTCACGGCCGGTGAAGAATTCGCTGCGGTTTCGCCAGACGCTGTCCGGGGTGTAGGCGAGCGCAACCCGCTCCGGGTCGCGGCTGTTCCAGGCATCCTCTGCGCCGCGCGCCTTTTGCGCCGCGCTCTCGCGCGTGAACGGGGGAAAGGGCGGGCGGCTCTCGGTGCTCATATCAGCCGATGTACTTCTTCACTACGTCGGCGTCCCGCGCGTGCGCCTGCGATGGATCGCCGCCGAACTCGCGCAGCGCTCGCCGCTGCCGCAGCAGATCCCAGCATTGGTCGAGCTCGGTCTGGACCGTGGAGAGGCGGCGGCTCTCCTCGGGGTCGAGCTCGCCGCGCTCGAAGAGCCGGTGCTCTTCGCTCACCAGGTGCTGGATATGCGCGAGTACGGAAGCATCCTTGTCGGGCTGGGTCATGGTCGTTCCCTGGATAGGAGACATGAACGTAGGCGCATCGCGGCAAAAGATCAAGTCACGGCCTGGATGGCATAGGGCTGCGCCCATGCGGCGATCACGTTCGCCGCGTAAATCGCGTCGGCCCTGGCGCTGAGGAGGTGATCGGCGTGCTCCAGGCACACGAAGCTCTTGGGATGCTTCGCGGCGGTGAAGATGCGGGTCGCGTTCGCGATGTCGACCGTCGTATCGCCTGGAGAATGCATGATGAGAAGCGCACGCCGCAGCCGTGCGATCTTCGACGCGAGGTTCTGCTCAGCAGCATCGCGGAGGAACTGACGCTTGATCGTGAACCGGCGGCCGGCGAGCAGCACTTCGGCTTCTCCCTGCGCTTCGATGTCCCCGACGCGGTCGCGGAAAAGCCCGGCGACATGCGCCGGGTCGCTCGGCGCCGCGATCGTGACGACAGCCTTCGCTTCCGGCACCTCGACGGCCGCCGCCAGGACGGCCGTCCCGCCGAGGCTGTGCCCGATCATCAGCGTGGGCGCCTTGTACGCCTGCCGCAAATGGACGGCGGCCGCGACGAGATCGCCCACGTTGGACGAAAAGTTCGTATTGGCAAATTCGCCTTCGCTCGCCCCGATGCCGGTAAAGTCGAACCGCAGCACCGCGATCCCATGCTCGGTGAGACGCTGCGCGATCCGGGCTGCGGCGAAAACGTCCTTTCCGCAGGTAAAACAGTGGGCGAACAACGCGTAGGCGCGGGCCTCTTCCTCCGGCGCGTCGAGGCGCGCCGCGAGTTGCTGCCCGTCGCTGCCCGGAAACGTCACACGCTCGACCTTCATGCCTGCAATGCTAGAGCGGGAAGCTCGCGCTCACCAGGACGAAATTGACCCCGCCGTTGGGCTCCTTGATGCCGGCGTTGGAGAGATGCTGGAGCGCGATGCCCACCCTGGTCTCGTGCCGCGCTCCGATCCGCAGCCCGGCGCCCACGTGCGAGCCGAACTCGAACGACGTCGACATATGCGTCACGTCGTTGTTGATGGTGTGCGAGAGCATGTACAGGCCGATGCCCGCCTCGACGTAAGTGCGCTCGAAGTCCGCGCGCCATACCGGGGTCGCATGGAGATCGAACCGTTGCGTCGTGCCGGCGAGGTCAGGCACGCGCCAGATTCCTCCGCCGAGCTCCAGTTGCGCGGGCCACCACCCGTGCGCATCGCTCGCCAGCGTGCGCCGGTAGGCGAGCCGGACTACATCGATGTCCGCATTGTCAGCGGCCCGCCCCAGCGAGACCATGACTTCCGACTGCGCCTGGGCCGCAGCCGTTCCGCCGAAGGCGAGCAGGGCGAGGATGAAAAGAAACGATCTCATAGGATCGTAGCGCCGTAGGATCTAGGGTCGCTTCGATCGATGGCGCTATTCTTTCCACGAAAGACGTCTCGGTTTCAATCGTCACAATTCGCCGCCCCAGCAGAATGAACGCGCTCGGCCCACAACAAGCCCGCCGCCTATGCCTGCGGGCCCAGCGGCTCGACCAAGCGTCTCCGTTCGGCGACGGGCCGCAGGCGACGCGCCTCGCGGTGGAGCATCTGGGCTACGTCCAGATCGACACCATCAACGTGGTCGAGCGCTGCCACCACCAGATCCTCTACACGCGCATCCCGGCGTACCGCCGGGCACACCTGCACCAGGCGCAGAGCATCGACAAGACGGTGTTC
>DASYPG010000602.1:0-6708 GCA_036006885.1 Burkholderiales bacterium
GCGAGCACCGAGGCCATCGCCAAGATGGCGCCCGAGCGCACGCGCGCCGTGGTGAACGCAAGCGTGACGCCTACAGCCGAGTTCGTCAGGAATCCGAACTGGCAGCTCCCCGGCTCGGATCTGCAGCGCGACATTCGTGAAACGACACAAACAAGTGACTTTGTTGGAGCGACGGAGCTCGCCACCGCGTTGATGGGCGACGCGATCGCGACCAACATGTTCATGCTCGGCTACGCCTACCAGAAAGGCTGGGTTCCGCTCGCCGGGGAGTCGCTCGAGCGCGCGATCGAGCTGAACGCCGTGGCGGTCGAGTTCAACAAGAAGAGCTTCCTCTGGGGCCGGCGCGCCGCGGCCGATCAGGAGAAGGTCAGGCGCATCGCTACACCCGCCGACGTGATCCCGATCGACCAGCGTTTTTCGCGCAACCTCGACGAGATGATCGAGCGGCGCGCGAGGTTCCTGGCCGACTTTCAGAACGCCGCGTATGCGGACCGCTACGGGAGCCTGGTCGACCGGGTGCGCAAGCTCGAGCAGGACAAGACCGGCTCGTCGAAGCTGACCGAAGCGGTCGCGCGCTACTACCACAAGCTGCTCGCCTACAAGGACGAATACGAGGTCGCGCGGCTGCACGCGAACGGCGAGTTCGAAAAGAAGATCGCCGACATGTTCGAGGGCGACTTCAAGACCTACTACTACCTCGCGCCGCCGCTCTTCGCGAAGACCGATCCTCTGACCGGCGAGCCGCGCAAGATGCGCTTCGGGCCCTGGATCCTGCCGCTCTTCAGGGTTCTGAAGAGCTTCAAATTCCTCAGAGGCACGGCGTTTGATCCCTTCGGCCATACCGAAGAGCGCCGCATGGAGCGCGAGCTGATCCGCGAGTACGAGGAGACGGTCGAGCTGCTGCTCGCCGGCCTCAACGCACAGAACCACGCCGCGGCGGTCCAGATCGCCTCGCTTCCCGAAGAGATCAGGGGCTTCGGCTATATCAAGAAGCGCAACCTCGAGGCGGCGCGCAAGAAGCGCCAGGAGCTCCTCCAGCGCTTCGGCGCCCGGGGCGCCGAGCGCGCCGCGGCGTAACAGCGGCGGCATGCGCATCGCGTACCTCGAGGACGACGCCGATCAGGCGACGCTCATCCGCAAATGGCTGGAAGAGGCCGGCCACATCTGCCACTACTTCGACCGCGGGCACGCACTGCAGCGCTCGCTGGCGCGCGAGTCGTTCGACCTGTACCTGCTCGACTGGCACCTGCCCGACACTGACGGCCTGCAGGTGCTGAAGGAGATCCGCACCCACGTGCCCGCGGCGCTCGTGATCTTCGCCACCGCTCGCGACCGCGACGACGACATCGCGCGAGGTCTGCAGGCGGGAGCCGACGACTACATCACCAAGCCGGTGCGCCAGGGCGAGCTGCTCGCGCGCATCGAAGCCGTGGCGCGCCGACTGCGCGGCGCGCAGACCACGCCCGGCCTCCTAGAGCTGGGGCCATTCAAGCTGAACCGCGGCGCGCGCACCGTGAAATGCGACGGACGCCGCGTCGAGCTCACCGACAAGGAATACGCGCTCGCCGAGTTCTTCTTCCTGCACGCTGAGAAGGTCGTGTCGCGGAAGCACCTGCTCGAGGCAGTGTGGGGACTGCAGGCGAAGGCCCAGACCAGAACCGTCGATACGCACGTCAGCCGCCTGCGCACCAAGCTCGGCCTCGGCGGCGAGCGCGGCTGGCGGCTCGCCGCGGTGCACCAGTTCGGCTATCGGCTCGAGCGCGCCGATCAGTAGGTGACGGTGAGCGTGCGGGTCTGGCTGCCCGAGCAGCTTGCCGTCGAGCAGGTCCCGGCCTGTCCGCCCGCGATATTGCCGTTGACCGAATAGGTCTGCGTCACGCCGTTGCCGGTGGCGCTCGCCTGCGAGAGCGCCAGCGTGTAGTTGAGGCCAACTATCGTCCCCGAAGTCGCGTCGAGCGCCATCGTGTACGGCAGGGCCGTCGTGCAACGCACGCCGAAGGACGTGTTGGCCGCTGCCGCGCCCGCCTGGAACGATGTGTAGGTGAGGTTGATGTTTCCGGGGGGGGTAGCGATCTCGCAGGAGTTGGTCGTGATTACGGTTACCGTGAAAGGGCTGGTATCCAGAGTGCTGTTGTTGGCGGTGTTGCGCAGCGTGACGGTGACGGTGTCGTTGTAGGTCGACGCCGGTACGACCGCCTGGCTCCCGAAGACCACGAGGTCGAACGAGCCTGTGACGCTCGCCGCCAGGCTGGCGCCGAAGCTCAACGTCCCAGTGAAGCGCGTCGCGCCCTGCCACTTGTTCGTATGAGACGCGTCGACATAGACGTCGTAGGAATACCGGTTTCCGGCAGCGCTCTGGACCCGGTTGTTGCCGCCGCCGGAGTGCAGGCCGTTGTTCGCGGCCAGAGACCAGGCGAGGCTATTGGCGTCGGTGGCAAGACGGGTGCACGAGATGGTGTAGCTGCCAGTCGAGACGTTGTCCGTCGCCACGGTCGGGGAGTAGACGGTGGTGATCGCCGTCACCGTCACATTGCAGGTGATGGCGGCGAACGACGGCGCAGCGGCGAAGGCGAGAAGCAGCGCTGCGAGGCGGCCAAAGGTTTTCATCGTGTCACCCCCGAGCAGACATAGGGTCCGACGCGCGCGATGTCGTCGGGCTTGCCCGGCGGCAGCTCGACATCGATATCGCACTGCTTGCCCTGCCATTTGATCCGCAAACGGTTCTTGTCCTTGAGGCCGGTGACGAAGGCTTCACCGCGGCGCGCGACGAAGAACTCCTTTGTGTCGCCGACAAGCTCCAGTTCGGCGCCGGCAGGCGCGGGCTGGCCGTCGTCGAGCACGATGCGCACCAGCGCGCCGCGCCCGGTGCGCACCGGGAACGTCACCTTGACCCCCGAGCGCGCCGGCGGCACGACCGCCATTTCGATGTTGTCGAGCTCGGCGCTGATCGGCAGCTCGTTCGGATCGAGCCGGATGGTGTTCGTCCGGTAGGGCTGCAGCTGGGGAACGAGCGCCTTGCCGTTCGAATCGGTGCGGCTCAGCACGGTGCTCTGGAAGCCCACGCCGACGTCCG
Organism: Burkholderiales bacterium; assembly: GCA_036006885.1. Taxonomy (GTDB): domain Bacteria; phylum Pseudomonadota; class Gammaproteobacteria; order Burkholderiales; family SG8-39; genus SCGC-AG-212-J23. Next base: position 3,074 of record DASYPG010000602.1, read on the forward strand.
GATAGCCGGGAACCTCGACCAGCGCGAAGCTGTCCTGCACTTTGCGCGACGCGAAGAGCGCGCCGTCGGCGAACACCAGGCCGCCCTGCGCGCCCAGGCGCACGGTCGATTGCGTGTCCGAGGCGCTCGCGTCGGCAGTAACGAGCCCGTGGCTTCCCTGGTAGTAAAGGCCGCCCTCGGCGTAGTTCTGGCCTTCACGCCGCCCGGCGAGCGCGCGCCACGCCGCTCCGGCTTCGATACCCAATCCCTTGCTCACGGTCGCGTAGCCGTCGGTGTGCCCGGCGTGGTGGGTCGTGGCGGCCGTTGCGGTGATCCGGCCGTCCAGAGGAATCAGCAGGCTCAGGCCGATCGAGCGCCCCGTGGCGTCGCCGCCGTCCACGCGCGTTGCGCTAAGGGTGAGCGAGCTTTGTGCGAAGACACGGATCGAGTAGTTGGCGCTGTAGGTGGTAATCGGGCCGCGGTCGTACGTATCGATCTTGGCGTAGCCCACGCCGAGGTGGCCGAGCTCGGGCCTGGCATACGTGTAGCTCGCGAGCCACTGTCGCCGGTAGGGCAGCGTTCCGTCGTCCTGGCCGACCTGCCGGTACTCGCGCGAGGCCGCTTCGGCGCGCAGGGTGAATCCGTGCCGCAGGCTCCAGTGCTCGAGGGTCACGAGCCCCTGCCGGCCGCTGCCGGTGACGTCGTCGCTGCTTGCCGCGCCGGCCACCTGGCCGAGCAGCCCGAGCGGCAGCGCGACCGCGAGCCCGGCGCCGCCGCCGCGCAGCCTATCGCTCGCCTCCGCCCGCGTCTCCAGCGTGAATGCGTCGTTCAGACCGTATCGATACAGCCCGGAAGCGAAGCCCTCGCCGTAATTGGCGCTGTCGATGCCGAGGTTGCGGCGCACCGCGCCGGCCTCGAAGCTGTAGTCGCTCAGGCCCTTGCGCAGCAGCGCGGCGCTGCTGAAGAAATCCTGCACCAGGACGGTTTCGCGCCCGAGAAGGTCGCGCACCACGATGCGCGCCTGGCCGCTCCCCGTGATCTGCGGGAAGTTGTCGATCGTGAACGGTCCGGTCGGCACCTGCGAGGTCTGGCGCAGGGCATCGTTGATGTAGAGCTCGACCGTGCTCGGCGCGCGCGACTGGCCGCCGATCGTCGGGATGGGCTGCGTGATGTAGCCCGGCGAAAGCGAGAAGTTGGTGCCCCACTGGATGCCGCCGAAGTACACCGAGCGCCCCCAGGCTCCGGTGCGCGTCGTGCTGTCGCCCAGCCGCAGGCTCGCGTTCCTCTCGGGGAAGTCGCGCGTGAAGGTGGTCTCAAGCCGGCGCCACCCGGGCGAATAGGGTGCCGCCGGGTCGTTGGCAATGTTGCGGATCACCGAAGTGTTCGTCAGAACGCCCGCGCTCCCCGACACCCCAAGCTCGGTCAGCGCGCCGACGTCGTTGGTTGCCGAAACGCCGCGCAGGTCGCTGCGCGTGTAGCTCAGGTCGTAGTTGGCAAATACGGTCGTGAGCGGCCGGGACACCGCGGGACGCTCGGCCGGCGGCGCGGCTACGCGCGTAGTGGCGAAGGCCGCGGGGTTGAAGTTGAGCTGGAGCGATTGCTCGGCCGGGTTGAAACGCGCCGCGAAGCCTGGCAGCGAAGCGAGGGGATACCAGGTCTCGCCGCGGTATACGACCGCGGGCGCACGCGGATCGCGGTTGATGCGCCATTCCTCGAAGGCGTCGAGCTGCGCATGCAGCACGCCGGCCCGCTCCATGAGTACCCAGCTTCCCGCGCGCGCGCCGTTGATGGACACCTCGAGCGGGATGATCCGGGTCGCCGGCTCCGCTTCGGGCGCGGCGCCGCGCAGCGCTTCGGCGGGCATCACCTGGGGCTCCCCGGGCCGGGACGCCTGGGCCGCTGCCTGCGCCATCGCGAGACCGGCGCTTGCGGCAACGGCAAGCTGTAGGAGCGTTCCACGCATGGTGGGCGGCGGCCGGACACGGCCCGTCAGATGGGAGGCACGTCAAAAGTCTGCGTGGCTCCGTCGTCGAACGTGACGAGGAGCTGCAGAGCTCCGACCGGGATGGGTTTGGCCGCTTCCAGCGGGAGGCGCTTGCGCGCCCCGGGCAGGATGTAGGCGCCGCCTTCGAAGCGGCCCACGGGCTGGCCGTTCTGGCGCACCACCACCTCGCGCACCTGCGCGTAGGCGCTGCCGCTGTTCGCGCATTGAACGGCGAGCGTCTTGCTTTCATTGCGCAGCGCTGTGCAGGAAGTGGCGTGCTTCGCAACTTGCGGCGTGATGAAGACCGGCATCGAAAGCGCGAGGGCGATGGGCACGTTGATGCCCTTCGACGGCCCCGCTTCCGGCAGCTCGCGCAGGATCAGGCGGTAGATGAGCTGGCGCGACGCGTCGGGCGGTTGCAGGCGTGCAAGCCGCACCACCTGCTTCGCCTTCGCCCCGAGCTTCACGACCGGCGGGGCGAGGATCAGATCCTCGCTCGGCGTAAGCTGGTCCTCGCCCTCCGCGCTCTGCCGCCACTCGTACACGTCGGCCTGCAGCACGACCGGCTCGCTCGCCTCGTTGGTGATCGTGACCGCGACGGCGCGGTCCTTCGGCGTCATGTAGATGCGCACCGGCGTGACCGAGAACACTCCGGCGCAGGCGCAATGAGCCGCCGCAACCGCGAGCGCTCCTGCCGCGGCGCGGGTCCAGGACGAAAAGCGGGATTTGTTCATGATCCTTGTTGTTGTTGTTGTTCTAGAAGCTCACCAGCAGCTCGAGCGGCTGGTCGGCCCAGAAATCGCCCGGTCCGCCGGCGTGCTGCACGTCGTACAGGCGCAGCATGGTGACGGTACCCCAGCCGGTTCTCCAGCCGAAAGGATCTTTTGCCGCCGCCTCGTACACCGAGCGGTCTCGAGCGATGGACATCGCATAGCGGAATGCCCCGCCGTGCACGCCAAGGAACGGCTGGCCCGGCACTGCCTCGATGCTGACGAACTGGCCGGAATCGCAGACCACCTGGACCGAGGCGCCGGTCTTCTCGCTCAGCGACTGGCTGTAGCACACCCCTGGCCGCGGCGGCTGAGACGGCATCTGCGGCCCAACTGGCCCGACCCCGGAACCGCCCGGCTGCGACAGCGTGATGCCGACAGTGACATTTTTCGCGTCCGAACCTGCCCATGACGGCGCTCCGGCGAGGAGCGCCATCAGGGCGGGGAGAACGGGCGCCAGTGACGCGGATCGCATGGTCGAATGCTCCGCGGGAGCCGGCTTAGTAGTTAACGATCAGCGTGTGGATCTTGTTGGTCGCAGCCGCGTTGGTGCACGAGGCCGCCGCGCACGTGCCCGCCTGGGCGCCCGCCATCGTGCCGGTGACGCTGTACGCCTGCGACGCACCGTTACCGGTGCCGCCAGCGGCGCTCAGACCGAGCGAGTAGTTCAGGTTGACCGCGTTGTCGAGGACCGCGATGCTCGCGGCTCCCGGCGGCGTGGGCGCGCCATTGCCCGACTGCAGGCCGAACGTATACGGCAGCGAGGTGGTGCAGCTCACCGAGAAGCCGCCGCCGGTGGCGTTCGCCACTCCCGCCTGCAGCGACGTGTACGCGAAGTCGACGGCGGTGACCGCCGCGAGCGTGCACGCAGAAGTCAGCGTGACGTTGACGGTGAACTGACC
>DASYPG010000603.1:0-2796 GCA_036006885.1 Burkholderiales bacterium
GCGCCGTTCTGGCATGCGTGGCTCTGGGTGCGCGAGCGTCTCTATGCGCTGAAGCCGTGCCGCTCCGCGATCCTGCTGGTGCTGGCCGGGCTCGCGTTCCTGCTCGTCGCCTCCCAGGGCGAGGACGTGGCGCGCGCGCTCGCCGAGCGGCGCACCAGCGACCACATCTCGTGGCAAGCCTTCTGGTTCTTCGCCGCGAGCCTCGCCTGGTCGCTCTCGGCCTGGTACTGGGCGCGGGTGATGCTCTTCCTCAGGCTCCCCGGGGTCCCGGGGGACGACCGGAGCCTGCGCCGCCTGCGCACCTGGACGCCGCGCCTGCTCGGCTTCTTCGCCACGCTCGGCGTCGCGGCGGCCTTCTACCGCGCTTCGCGCGGCTACGAGAGCGACGAGAAGGAGGTGAAGGAGCTGCTCGAGTTCTACGCCTTCTGGTGCTTCATGGGCGCGCTCGCGTTCCTCGCCGCGGTGTCGGCGCGGCGCTGGCTCGCCCAGGCCGCGTACAGGAGGGTGAAGCTCGAATTCCTGAACCTGCGACACGAGAAAGAGGAGGTCTACGGAACCCTGCGCGTGAGGCACCTCGGCGTCCTGACGCGCGTGCTGCTCGTCCTCGCGATCGCCTCCGCCGCGGTGCTTTTCGGCCTGATGCTGTTCAAGGTCCAGGAAGTCGCGCCCGAGCTCGGCTCGGCCGCGATCCTGCTCTTCGCTGCGGCGGGCTGGATCGCCGTGGCGAGCACGCTCGACTACATGGGCATGCGGCTCCACATCCCGGTGTTCACCGCCCTTTTCGCGGTCGCGGTGCTGTTCAGCTGGTGGAACGACAACCACGCCGTGCGCACGCTCGCCGCGGCGCAGCCCGAGCACCGCGGGAACCTGCGCGCGAGCCTGAATGCGTGGATCGCGCGCCACGACGCCGCGATCCAGCGCGGCGACCGGGTGCCCCTCTTCCTGGTCGACGCCGAGGGCGGCGGCATCCGCGCCGCGTACTGGACCGTGACGGTGCTCGGCGAGATCCACAACCGCCATCCCGAATTCGCGAGCCACGTCTTCTCGGTGAGCGGCGTCTCGGGCGGCAGCCTCGGCGCGGGCGTGTTCGTCGCCGCGCTGAACGATTGGCGCGAGGCCGCCACGCCCTTCGATCTCAAGAAGAAGGCGCAGGAGGTCCTCGGCGCGGACTTCCTCTCGCCGGTGATCGGCACGCTCCTCTTCCCGGACCTCGCGCAGCGCTTCCTGCCGTTCCCGGTTCCCGCGTTCGACCGCGCCACCACGCTCGAGCAGGCCTGGGAGCGCTCCTGGCAGCGGCAGTTCCCGCAGCGCAATCGCATGAGCGAGCCCTTCGACCGCCTCTGGGAAGAGCGCAAGGACTGGACGCCGGCGCTGCTGCTCAACGCCACCTGGGTGGAGACCGGCAAGCGCATCATCACGAGCAACATGCGCGTCGGCGCGGGCCGGCGGCGCGAGGACTTCGTCGACGTCGAGGACGCGAATGCCTTCTTCGCGCCGCGCTCGGTGTCGCTCTCGACCGCCGCGCACATGAGCGCGCGCTTCACCTACGTGAGCCCCGCCGGCAGCCTGGAAAAGAACGGCAGAACCTACGGCCGCGTGGTCGACGGCGGCTACTTCGAGAATTCCGGCGCCACCGCCACGCTCGCCATCCTGCAGACCATCGACGATCTCGCCAGGAAAGATCCGCGCTGGAACCAGGTCGACCGCTTCGTCATCCACATCAGCAACGACCCGGTCGAGGCGCAGTACGCGAACGACAGCCTCGCCGCGTCGCTCGACAACCCGAACATCGCGCCGAGCGATTTCCTGAACGAAGCGCTTTCGCCGCTCTGGGCGCTCCTCAACACGCGCAACGCCCGCGGCTACTACGCGCGCGAGACCGCCGCCTGGCAGGTCACGCCGACGAAGTACCTTCACTTCGGCCTGTGCCGGCGCTCGACCAACGTCCCGCTCGGCTGGGTGCTTTCCCACAGCGCGCGCAAGCAGATGGACGAGCAACTCGTAAAGGGCCCGGCGTGCGGCGTCGAAGGCGCCCCGGCGGTGTTCGATAACCCGGAGAAGCTGGCGAAGATCGATGCGCTCTTTGCCGCTCCGGTCCTCTACAAGGAAACCGAAGTCCCGGTGACCGACCGCTCGCCGGGCAAGTCCACGCCCTCCGTCCGCACCGGCAATCGCTAAAGCCCCAAAAAACGTCGGGCCGCGGCGACAGCCGCCGTTTCAGAGAGCAAAAGGCCCTACTTTCGATTGCTCCACGTGAAGGATTGCACTGTCTTTCCGCGTGGCTACGGTGCTAGCGTCCCATTCGACAAGTCCAGAGAGGGAGACCCTGCCATGCAGCAAGAGACCAGCAACGTCCGGATCATGCGAGAGAACCCCTATGCCCGTCCCCTCGAGCACGCGATTCGCGTAGCGGGAGGCGATACGCAGCTCGCGGAAGCGCTGCGGATTTCCACCCAAGCGCTGTCGAGCTGGCTCGCCGGCGAATCGGCGCCGCCGATGAAGACCTACATGGCCGCGCTGCACCTCGTCGGGCGCAGCAGCCTGAGAAGCCGCGCAGCGTAGCCGCTGAATCGAAATCGGGGTCAGAGCCCGATTTCGTTTGCACGTACGCGAAAACAGAATCGGGCTCTGACCCCGATTTCGCCGTCGGGCCCGAATCTTTCTTGCGGTTCGCCCATGGCGACCGTCACCCACAGCGTTTCGACCATCCACCCGGAGCGCAATGACGCGATGCGGCGCGTGCGCGCCATCGTCGCCGGCTCCTCCGGCAACCTCGTCGAGTGGTACGACTTCTAC
>DASYPG010000604.1:0-4512 GCA_036006885.1 Burkholderiales bacterium
GCCACGCGCCGGCCTTTGCCGAGCTCTTCCGCAGCGCCTACGGAGAACTGCAATGAACGTCGTGGATGCTTCCCGCCATTTCAAGCGCGCCGCCGACCGCGTGCCGACGCCCTCGTTCGCGGCGCGCTATCTCGGGCGCACGGTGCTCGCCATCGGCGCGCATCCGGACGACATCGAGCTCGGCATCGGCGGCACCGTGGCGCTGCTCGCGAGCGCCGGCATCCGGGTCGTCACCGCCATCGTTTCGGTGCCCGCGGAATACGAGCTGCGCTCGGCCGAGGCGAAGGCATCGGCGGCGATCCTCGGCTCCGAGCCGCGCATCCTCCTCGAGGGCGCGTGCCGCCGCATCGAGGACTTGAAGAACTACCAGCTCGTCGGCCTGCTCGACGCCCTGGTGCGTGAGGCGAAGCCGGCGGCGGTGCTGACCCACGGCCCCACCGACTTCCACCACGACCACGTCACGGTCTACCACGCGACCGTCGCGGCGCAGCGCGTCACGCAGTTCGACCTGTACAGCTACGTGCCGACCATGACGCGCCCGGTGCCCGTGCCTTTCCAGCCGAACGCCTACGTCGACATCTCGAGCACCATGGAGACGAAGCTGCAGGCCATCGCCGCGCACAAGAGCCAGTTCTACTCTCGCGGACTGGCGTTCGAGTTCTACCGCGACCTCGCGCGAGTCAACGGCCGCATGGTCGGCGTCGACTATGCCGAGGCGCTCGCAGTCGACAAGATTGTCTTCGCCTAGATTTTGCACTCCATGTAGGGACTGGACCGACACACTTGTAGAGATCGCGCTACATCGCTGATTTTTCCGCGAAAAAGTTGTAGTACCGGGGGTGTTCTTTTCGTTGCCACGTGCCTATACTTTTCCCTACAGGGAAGCTGGATTCCGGGCGGCCAACTCTAGAAGAGGGCAAAAGACACACTTATGCGAATCCTCATAGCGGACGATCACCCGATCGTGCGACACGGGCTCAAGCAGATGCTGGCAAACGATCCGTCGGCCACGGTCGTCGGCGAAGCGACCAACGGTGACGAGGCGCTCGAGCTCGCGCGCAAGATCGATTGGGACATGGCGATCTTCGATTTCTCGATGCCCGGGCGCAGCGGGCTCGACCTCCTGGGCGACATGAAGAAGGAATTCCCCGGCCGCCCGGTGCTCATCCTCAGCATGCATTCGGAGGATGTGCATGGGTCACGCGTGTTGCGCGGAGGAGCCGCTGGCTATATCACGAAAGACAGCGCGCCCCAGGAGCTCTCCACGGCGGTGCGCAAGGTGGCGAACGGCGGCAAGTACGTCTCCGCCTCGCTCGCCGAGATCCTCGCCTCCGAGTGCTCGAGCGATCCGCAGAAGGCGCTGCACGAAAAGCTCTCCGACCGCGAGTACCGCGTGATGTGGCTGCTCGCCTCGGGCAAGCAGATCAGCGAGATCGCGAAGGAGATGGGGCTCTCGCCCTCGACCGTGAGCACGTACCGCACGCGCATCCTGCGCAAGCTCGGCCTCACTAGCAACGCGGCGCTGGTGCACTACGCCGTGCGCCACCAGCTCGTAGGGTGAACAGCGTCGCCGACTCCGTGGCGAGCGCGGTCGACCCCGTCGCCGCCCTGCGCCCGCACCCCGGCGCGGAAACGCAAACGTCGGCGGCCAACATCCTGCTCGTCGACGACGAGCCGAAGAGTCTCTACGCGCTGCAGGAGCTTCTCTCTACCCTGGGCGAGAACCTGCTGGCCGCGGCCTCCGGCGAGGAGGCGCTGCGCCACGCGCTGAAGAACGATTTCGCGGTGATCCTGCTCGACGTGCGCATGCCCGGCATCGACGGCTTCGAGACCGCGCGGCTGATCCGCAACCGCGAGCGCTCGCGGCTGACTCCGATCATTTTCCTCACCGCCGCCGCCGACGAGATGACCTCGATGTTCCGCGGCTACGAGGTGGGCGCGGTCGATTACCTGATGAAGCCGGTGGTGCCCGAGATCCTGAAGTCGAAGGTCTCGGTGTTCGTCGAGCTGCACCGGAAAAGCGAGCGCCTGAAGGAGTCGGAGGACAAGCTGCGGCGCCTCGCCGCGCACCTGATCTCGGTGAGGGAAGAGGAGCGGGCGCACATCGCGCGCGAGATCCACGACGAGCTCGGCCAGGTGCTCACGGGCATCAAGATGGAAGTGGGCTGGCTCGCCAAGCGGCTGCAGGAGCCGCAGCTCCTCGAGAAGACCGAGTCGATGTCGAAGCTGATCGACTCGACGGTGCAGACGGTGCGCAAGATCGCCACCGGACTGCGCCCGGAGATGCTCGACGACATGGGCCTGGTCGCGGCGATCGGTTGGCAGGCGAAGGACTTCCAGAAGCGCACCGGCGTGCGCTGCCGGATCAAGCTGCCGCCGGAAACGGTCAAGCTCGACATCGACATTTCCACCACCGCGTTCCGCATCTTCCAGGAGATCCTCACCAACGTGGCGCGGCATTCGCGCGCCACCCGCGTGGACATCGACCTCGAGGTCGGCGAGCACGAAGTCCGCCTCCAGGTGCACGACAACGGCGTCGGCATCGCCGACGGAGACCTGCACGGCCGCAAGTCACTCGGCCTATTGGGCATGCACGAGCGGGCCCTGCTGTTCGGCGGCGAGGTGAGCATCACCGGCGCTCCGGGGCAGGGAACTCGCGTGGCGGTCGTCATTCCAACCAGAAACAGGGCATAGAGGCGGCACATGAAAGTGATCATCGCGGACGACCATCCCGTGGTCCGCCAGGGGCTGCGGCAGATGCTGGCAGTGGAATCCGACCTGACGGTCGTGGGCGAGGCGCGCAACGGCCAGGAGGTGGTCGACCTGTCGCGCCGTGTGCCCTGGGAAGTGGCGGTGCTCGACTACAACATGCCGGGCAAGAATGGCCTCGAGCTCATCAAGGAGCTGCGCCAGCGCTACCCGGGCCGCGCGGTGCTGATCCTCTCCATGTACCCCGAGGACCGCTACGCCGTGCGCGCGCTCAAGGCCGGGGCTTCGGGCTACCTCACCAAGGAGAGCGCGCCCGAGGAGCTGGTGAGCGCGATCCGCAAGGTCGCGGGCGGCGGCCGCTACGTCACGCCGACCCTGGGCGAGAAGCTCGCGCTCGAGCTCGAGGACAACCGCGGCAAGCCGCTGCACGAGACGCTGTCCGACCGCGAGTACCAGGTGATGTGGATGATCGCCTCGGGCAAGACGGTGCGCCAGATCGCCGACGAGCTGTTCCTCTCGCCTAATACGGTGTCGACTCACCGCACGCGCATCCTGCGCAAGATGAACATGAAGTCGAACGCCGAGCTGATGCACTACGCCATCGCCCACCACCTGGTGGATTAGTAGTTTTTCTCAAAGGAAGAGTCGGGGGACCAGAAATCGGGTCGGACCCGATTTTTGACGTTTTCGTTGTAGTTGAAAGAACGACAAAATCCAGCAGCCAATTGGGATATCCGGCTGTCGGGATCGCCCCTACGATCCTGCTGAATTTCCCTTTCTCTTCAGAAGAATTGCTATGGAAACGATCCAGCCTGGCCTTCACATGGTGCTCGACCGTGGCGAGTTCCTCAAAGCGCTGCGCGCCCTGAAGCGCGGCGACTTCTCGGTCCGCATGCCACTCAGCCTGACCGGCATCGACGGCGAGATCGCCCAGACCTTTAACGACGTGGTCGAGCTCGAGGAAACGAAGGCGGCGGAAATCGCGCGCGTCGCCGACCAGGTCGGCAGGGAAGGCCAGCTCGGCCAGCGCATGAGCGTACCAGGGGCGTCGGGCTCGTGGGCCGAGGTGGTCGAGTCCATGAACACGCTCATCACCGACATGATGTATCCCGTCACCGAGGTGGCGCGGGTGATCGGCTGCGTCGCGAAGGGCGACCTTTCGCAGACCATGGTGCTCGAGGTCGAAGGACGGCCGCTGCGCGGCGAGGCGCTGCGCCTGGGCACCGTCGTCAACACGATGGTCGGGCAGCTCAACGCCTTTGCGAGTGAGGTCTCCAGGGTGGCCAGGGAAGTCGGCACCGAGGGCAAGCTCGGCGGCCAGGCGCGGGTGCCCGGGGTGGCCGGGGTGTGGAAGGACCTCACCGACAACGTGAACTCGATGGCGGCGAACCTCACCGGGCAGGTGCGGAACATCGCCGAGGTGACCACCGCGGTCGCCAAGGGCGATCTGTCGAAGAAGATCGGGGTCGACGTAAAGGGCGAGATCCTCGAGCTGAAGAGCACCATCAACACGATGGTCGACCAGCTCAACGCGTTCGCCGGCGAGGTCTCGCGCGTGGCGCGGGAAGTCGGCACCGAGGGCAAGCTCGGCGGCCAGGCGCAGGTGAAGGGCGTCGCCGGGGTGTGGAAGGACCTCACCGACAACGTGAACTCGATGGCGGCGAACCTCACCGGGCAGGTGCGGAACATCGCCGAGGTGACCACCGCGGTGGCGCGCGGCGACCTCTCCAAGAAGATCACCGTCGACGTGCGCGGCGAGATCCTGGAGGTCAAGTCGACCGTCAACACCATGGTCGATCAGCT
>DASYPG010000605.1:0-4114 GCA_036006885.1 Burkholderiales bacterium
CAGTAACGCCCAGTGGGAGAACATCAATGGCCAGCCGATCCCGACGCTCGCTGCTACTCCCTATCAGTTGGTTGAGTGGTACTGCATACGCCTCGCACTCTCGTCCCCGCAGACCTCGGGATCGTGTCGATCAGGGCTCGCCGCATCACATCCGAAACGAAAGGGTGCTACCGACTGAAACAATGCGCCTCATAGGCGCGGCCTATTCGCGTATCATCTTCGAGACGGCCGGAAGGTTCCGCCGGGTTGAGGAGACCCATGACCATGAAGAACATCATGCTTGCGCTGGCGATCGGGTTTGCCGTGGTCGGATGCGCCTCGTCTCCCCTTACGATGGACGTCGACTACGACACGGCGAAGGATTTCGCCGCGCAGAAGACCTTTGCCTGGATGCCGGCCACCGGCAATGCGGCGGCGAACGAGCTGCTGGTGCAGAGGATCCGGAGCTCCGTGGATCAGCAGCTCCAAGCCAAAGGACGCACGCCGGCCGCGGACAATCCCAATTTCCTCATCGCCATGGACCTTTCCGGCAAGACTGCCTATGGCGGTTCCACGGGGGTCGGCTTATCGGTCGGCATTCCCGTCGGCAGCCGGGGCAGTCTCTCCGTGGGCGGCGGAAAAAGCAAAGCCGTCGAAACGAAGGAGGGAACGCTGGTGCTGCATTTCCTGGATGCAAAGACCAAGGCGCTCTTTTGGAAGGCAATCGCCTCCGGAGCCGTCCAACCGGGCGCTTCGCCCCAGGAGCAGCAGGAGCGGATCAATGACGTGATTGCGCAGATGCTTGCGCAATTCCCGCCCAAGAAATAGTTGACTTCGCCGGCCTGGGATCCTCGGCTTCGCGGTTCACAAGAACAGGGGGCACCACCATGAAGAAGACACTGGCCGCTGCGGTCGCCGCGGCAGCATGCGCATTCGCCGCGCCGGCGATGGCTCAGAGCGCCGGCGTCGCCGGCGGGTTCAGCAAAGGCAAGACGCACCTGGTTGCCACCGCCGGCACCGGCTATGCCTTCGATGAGAGCTATCTCGTGCTCGGCCTGGGGGTGAGCTACTACCTTTTCGATGGCTTCAACGTAGGCCTTCACTTCGAATCGTGGACCGGATCCGATCCCAAGCTGACCAAGATCACGCCTTCGGTGCAGTACGTGTTCTATCAGGTCCAGACCGTGAAGCCCTACGTCGGCGCGTTCTACCGGCGCACCAGCATCAGCGGGTTGGACGACCTCGATTCCGTCGGCGGGCGCGCGGGCGCCTACCTGCAGATGGGGCGCAACGCCTACCTCGGACTCGGTGCGGTGTACGAGTCCTACATCGACTGCAATACCGGCACCTATCGCAAGTGCGACAGCACCTACGGCGAGGTGAGCCTCACCTTCGCGTTCTAGCGAGGGCGTGGCGCTGCTGATTCGACAGGCGCTCAAGCCATGGCGCTGACGGCGATGATCCACCATTTCACGATCCGGTTGAGCGATGTCGACCGTGGCGTGTATGAGACGCTCGAGCTCAAGGCGGCAAAGCATCCATCGGAGAGTGACGAATATCTGGTGACCCGCGTTCTCGCGTATTGCCTCGAGTACGCCGAGGGCATCGCCTTCTCGCGTGGGCTATCGGAGCCCGACGAGCCGCCGATCGCGGTGCGCGATCTCACCGGCGCACTCAAGGCCTGGATCGAGATCGGCTCGCCGGATGCCGCGCGGCTGCACAAGGCGGCGAAGGCCGCGCCGCGCGTTGCGGTGTACACCCACAAGGATCCGGCGCAGCTCCTGCGCTCGCTCGACGGCGAGCGCATCCATCGCGCCGAGGCGCTCGAGCTCTACTCGCTCGGCCGCGAGCTGGTGGCGGCCCTGGTCAGGCGCCTCGCGCGGCGCAACGACCTCGACCTGTCCGTCACCGACCGCCACCTCTATGTGACGATCGGCGGCGAGACGCTGTCGGGCGAAGTGGAGCGTCTGGTGCCCGCATGACGCTCGTCGCCCCCGCTTGGGACTCGTCGCCCCCGCGAAGGCGGGGGCCCAGGTTGTGGAGGTATAATCCGACCTCGTTCCTGTGCTTTCACCAAAAGCTGGCTGCGGCCGGCTTTTTTGTTTTCCAGGGTCCCATGATCGTCGCCTCCGGCATCGCCATGCAGTTCGGGGCCAAGCCCCTGTTCGAGAACGTCACCGTCAAGTTCGGCGGCGGCAACCGCTACGGCCTGATCGGCGCCAACGGCTGCGGCAAGTCGACCTTCATGCAGATCCTGGGCGGCGACCTCGAGCCCACCGCGGGCAGCGTGGCGATCGACGCCAACGAGCGCGTCGGCAAGCTCCGCCAGGACCAGTTCGCCTACGAGAACGAGCGCGTGCTCGACGTGGTGCTGATGGGCCACGCCGAGATGTGGGCCGCGATGCGCAGCCGCGACGCGATCTACGCCAACCCGGAGGCCGACGAAGACGAGTTTCTGCGCGCCGCCGACCTGGAGGCGAAGTACGCCGAGTACGGCGGCTACACCTCCGAGGCGCGTGCCGGCGAGCTGCTCCTCGGCCTGGGCGTGCCGGTCGCGCAGCACAACGGCCCGATGAGCGCGGTCGCGCCCGGCTGGAAGCTGCGCGTGCTCCTCGCGCAGGCCCTCTTCGGCGACCCGGACATCCTGCTGCTCGACGAGCCGACCAACAACCTCGACATCCACAGCATCCGCTGGCTCGAAGACGTGCTCAACCGCCGCACCAGCACCATGGTCATCATCTCGCACGACCGGCACTTCCTCTCGAGCGTGTGCACGCACATGGCGGACGTGGACTACGGCAACATCCGCGTCTACCCCGGCAGCTACGACGACTACATGGAAGCCGCCACCCTCGCGCGCCAGCAGCAGCAGAACGCCAACGCGCGCGCCAAGGAGCGCATCGCCGACCTCGAAGACTTTGTGCGCCGCTTCCGCGCCCACAAGGCCAAGGCCCGCCAGGCCACCTCGCGCATGAAGCAGATCGAAAAGCTCAAGGTCGAGGACGTCAAGCCCTCGAGCCGCCAGTACCCGTACATCAAGCTCCTCGTCGACGACAAAGAGAAGCTCCACCGCCTCGCCCTCGAGGCGAAGGGCCTGACCAAGGGCTACGCGAAGGGAAAACCGCTTTTCAAAGGACTGAACCTTTCCATCGAGGCCGGCGAGCGCGTCGCCATCATCGGACCCAACGGCGTCGGCAAGAGCACGCTATTGCGCTCGCTGCTGAAACCCGAAATCGGTACCGTGAAATGGGCCGAGAAGGCCAACGTCGCCTACTGGCCGCAGGACGCCGCCGACGAATTCCAGGCCGACGAGCTCCTCGCCGACTGGCTCGGCCGCTTTCGCCGCGCCGACCGCGGCGACGACGACCAGATCGTCCGCGCCACCCTCGGCCAGCTCCTCTTCTCCGGCGACGACCAGAAGAAGTCGGTCAAGGTCCTCTCCGGCGGCGAGAAGCAGCGCATGATCATCGCCAAGCTCGTCCTCGCCACGCCGAACGTGATGCTCCTCGACGAGCCCACCAACCACCTCGACATGGAATCCATCGAGTCGCTCAACACCGCCCTCGACAAGTACCCCGGCACCCTAGTTTTCGTCTCCCACGACCGCGAGTTCGTCTCATCGCTGGCCACCCGCATCATCGAGCTCAAGCCCGGCGATGCCGGCGCCCCGGCCACGGTGATCGATTATCGCGGCAGCTACGACGACTACGTAGCGCGCGAAGACAGCGTTCTCGCCGCCGCCTGACGCTCGCGACTACCGGACGAAAAGAATAGCGCGCATCAGAACCTGATGGCGGCGGCGCCCAGCCGTACCCGGAATTGGACGATTCGGTCGCGGTGTCATATGGCTTTGGTCACAGTGTCATACGACGGTTTCCGCTAGTATCCGCGCGAGAAGTCCAGGCGCGGTTCGCTTGACGGCGAGCGCGCACTTATTCGGGAGAAGAACAATGAAAAAACGGACTTGGTTGTTTGGGTTCATTACGACGCTGCTCATCCTTGGTCTGGCGGCCTGCGGCGGGAGCGGAGGTGGTGGCGGCGGCGGGGGCGGCGGCATTCCGACCGCAACCAACGCGGCGATTGCGCCGCCGCCGACGACGCCGGTCGGGATCACCACCGGCAGCGGAATGTTGAC
>DASYPG010000606.1:0-5120 GCA_036006885.1 Burkholderiales bacterium
GGCGATCATGCTGGGCGGCGTTCTCGCGGGCGCGAACATCGCGATCCAGGAATCGACCTCGTAGTCCGGCAGCCCGAGCGCTTCGGCGACCGTGGGGATGTCCGGGGCGCCCGGGGCACGCTTGCGAGTCGTGACGGCGAGCGGTATGAGCTTTCCAGCGCGCACGTGAGACATGACGATGGCTGCCGTAAGGATGAGCATCGGCACCTGGCCGGCGAGCGTGTCCGTCACCGCTGGTCCGCCGCCCTTGTAAGGTACATGCAAGAGATCGGCGCCGGTCTTGAGCTTGAGCAGCTCCCCGGCGATGTGCGAAGGCGTGCCGTTGCCAGCCGAGGCGAAAGACAGCTTGCCCGGCTGCGCCTTGGCGGCGGCAATCACATCCTTGAGCGACTTGTACGGCGTGGCGGGGTTCGCGGCGAGCAGCTGCGGGACGCTCATGATCAGCGATACCGGCGCGAAATCGCGCTCGACGTCGTAATCGAGCTTGTAGAGCAGCGGATTGATCGTGTGCGACGAAAGCGTGACGAGAAACGTGTAGCCGTCGGGCGCCGAGCGGGCCACCGTGGCGGTCCCGACCGTGCCGCCGGCGCCAGCGCGGCTCTCGATCAAGATCGGCTGTCCGAGTCCTTCGGATACTTGGGGCTGCATGATCCGCGACACGAGGTCGACGCTGCCGCCGGGCGGAAACGGCACTATCCAGCGAATCGGCTTGCTCGGCCACTCCTGCGCGAGGGCCGTCGTGGCGGCGAAAAGGAATGCCAAGGCGATGGTTTTCATGGTGATGCTAGTATGCTTGCCGCTGCGTATCAGGAATACGCCGCGACCCCGCGGTTATTGCCCGAAACCCCATGGATGCTTTGTCCGACGTTCTCAAGTCGGTGCGCCTCGAGGGCGCGGTGTACCTCAATGCAGAGTTCACCGCACCCTGGTGCGTGCAGGCGAAGTTCGGCCTGGCGAGCGTCCGGGCGCGGCTGGCCGGGGCTGAGCAGGTGGTGTTTTTCCACTTCCTCACCGAGGGGAGCTGCAAGGTGCGGCTCACCGACGGCACGGAGGTACTCGACGTAGCGGCCGGGGACCTGCTTTTGTTCCCGAGGGAGGAGAGGCACCTGATGGGGAGCGACCTGCACCTCGCGCCGGTGGAGGCCGCCACGCTGATCAGTGCCGATGCCGCGGCCAACACTGATCTGATCCAGATGCGCCACGGTGGCGGCGGCGCGGCCACGCGCTTCGTGTGCGGGTACCTTGCGTGCAGCCGCAGCCTGTGCCGCCCGCTTCTCGATACTCTGCCGCGTTTGCTCCGCATCCCTATTGGCGATGGGCCCGAAGCTTCGCTGCTGCGCCACCTATTGCGGGTGGGGGTGCGCGAATCTTCGGCCACGCGCCCGGGCACGGAGTCGATGCTCGCCAAGCTCTCCGAGCTCATGTTCGTGGAAGCGATGCGCCGGTACGCCGAAAGCCTGCCGCCGGGGGGCAAGGGCTGGCTCGCGGGGGTGCGCGATCCCCAAATCGGGCACGCCTTGGCGTTGCTGCATGCTGAGCCGGACAGGGCGTGGACGGTCGATGATCTGGCGCGCGAGGTTGCGCTATCGCGCTCGGCGTTGGCCGAGCGCTTCGCAACGCTGGTCGGCGAGCCGCCTATCCAGTACCTGATGCGCTGGCGCCTGGCGCTCGCCGCGCAAACGCTGCGTTCAGCCGGGGATGCCATAGCACGGGTGGCCGCGCGGACGGGCTACGAGTCGCTTACCGCCTTCAACCGGGCGTTCAAGCGAGAGTTCGGGATGCCGCCCGCGGCTTGGCGGCGCCAGGCCAGGCGCGACACCCCGACACCAGGCAGGCAAGCGCGGTAGGCGGACCCCGTGGTGGATCTGAGCGCGAATTTTGCCGGTTCGATTCCCGAGTACTACGACAAATGTCTGGGACCCGCGTGGTTTCAGGCCCTTGCGGCGGACCTGGCCCAGCGCCTTCCTGCCAGGCCGGCGGCCGATGTCCTGGAGCTCGCCTGCGGCACCGGCATCGCAACCCGGCGGCTGCGGGAGCGACTCGATCCGTCCCTTAGCCTGGTAGCGAGCGATCTCAGCAAGGCGATGCTGAATTTCGCGAGCAGCAAGTTGATCGACCTGAGCGGCATTGAGTGGCGCGAGGCGGATGCAGCCAGCTTGCCGTTCGACGACGGCCGATTCGGCGCCGTGGTATGCGCATTCGGCATCATGTTTGTGCCGGACAAGCGCCTGGCGATGAGGCAGGCCCGACGCGTGTTCAAGAAAGGCGGAATCCTACTGTTCAACGTTTGGGATCGCATCGAGCACAATCGTCACGTCGCGCTGACCGCCGGCGTCATGGAGGACCTCTTTCCAGGGGATGACGAGCTGTCGTTCAGAAGGCTCTACGAGATGTACGATCCGGCGCTGCTGCGTACGCTGCTCGCAGAGGCTGCATTTCAGGAAGTGCGGATCGAGCGAAAGCAGCTCGAGATCCGTGGGGTGAGCGCGCGCAGCATCGCCACTGGGCTGATTCGCGGCAGCCCGCGGTCGTTGCTCATCGAGAGGCGCGGCGCCTCGCTCGACGAAGTCGTAGAGCGGGTGACCGCTGCGCTGGAAAAAGCAGCCGGAGGCGCCACGTACAGCGGCAGCGCGAGTGCGGTGGTGGTCGAAGCGCGCGCGACCTAGCGCTAATGCTCGTAGGAGCTCTGCAGCTCCTTCAGCTTCGCACGCAGGAACGCCTCGCTCGTCACGCGCTCGCCGTCGTCGAACACGATCTCGTAGGGCTTGCCCGACACGGAGCTGCGCGAGGCGCACAGGACGATGAAGTCTTCGGCGGTTTCGACGCGCTCGCCGGCCTCGCGCAGCTTGAGACGCAGGTGATCGGCGGCTTTCCGGGCGTCGTACGCGGCGCCGTTGCGGATGAATTTCGCGTTGCCAAGCTGCGCGACGGCCGCAATGAGGTGCTCGATCTTGCGCGCTTCCACCGGGGAGGGCGCCGCTGCCGCTGTCCAGACGAAAACTGTTAGTGCAAGAATCGAAAGGCCAGAGCGCACCGCCTCAGGACTGCATGTACGCGTTGAGCTCGGGCGTCGTCAGCGAGCGCTCGAGGTAGCCGAAGCTTCCCTGTCCCTGCACCTCGCGCGCGGCGTCGACGAGCCCGCTCATCGCGGCGCGGTAGAGCGACGTGGCCAGGCTCACGCGTCGCACGCCCGCGGCCTCGAGCTCGCGCACCGGGAAGGACTTGCCCTTGATGCCGGCCATGAAGTTGACTGGCTTCTTCACTGCCGCGCACACCGCGCGCACCGCGCCAAGGTCGGGAAGGCCCGGGGCCATCAGGACATCCGCGCCGGCCTTTTCGAACGCCTGGAGCCGGCGGATGGTGTCGTCCAGGTTCGGGTTTCCCCTGAGGAAATTCTCGGTGCGTGCTGTAAGCATGAAGCCGAATGCATGACTTCTTGCCTGCTCGACCGCGGCAGCCACGCGTTCCACCGCGTGCTCGAAATCGAAGATCGGCTTCTCCTTGTTGCCGCTCGCGTCCTCGATGGAGCCGCCGACCAGCCCGGCCTCGCCGGCGAGGCGAATGGCTTCGGCCGCGGCTTCAGGCGCGTCGCCGAAGCCCTTCTCCAGGTCCGCCGACACGGGCAGATCGGTGGCCATGACGATGGCGCGCGCGTGCGCGAGGGCCTCGTCGCGTGTCACGGCGCCGTCGCGCCGGCCGAGCGTTCCGGCGCAGGCCCCGCTCGAGGTGGCGAGCGCCGGGAAGCCGAGCCCGGCGAGAATGCGCGCCGAGCCTGCGTCCCAGGCGTTGGCGATGAGAAAAGCGCCCGGACCTTCGTGCAGCCTTCTGAACCGAAGCGCTTTCTCGGCTGGAGCGGTGGGCATAGGGGCGGGCATGGGCAGTCCTAGCGGGCGTTGAGGTGCTGGAGGTCGTCGATCCAGCGCGCGGTGACGGCGCGGATCCAGTCGAGGTCCGCCGGGCCGTCGTAGGCGCTGAAAACCGACAGGCTGATCGTCTTGCCCCGCACGAGCATCAGGCTATTCGTGGACAGCGCGTACTGCTGCTTCTGGGTGCGCGGCTGAGGCTGGACCCGCGCCGCCACCAGCAGCGACAGCACTTCGGCGTCGCGGCGCAGCTCGCCCACCACGCTCGACTTGCCGATCGGCTGCTGGTCGAAATACTCGGAGAAGGTCTTGCCCGCGGGCACGCGCTCGCCGAGCTCGCGCTGCGCGGCGCCGGCGAACTCGGCGAAGCGCTGCGGGCTCACGCGCTCGAGCTCAAACTCCTTCGGGGTGACGGCGATCATGTAGCGGCGCAATTCCGGCGGGTCGCCGAGCGTGAACTTGCGCAGGTCGCCGTCGGAGATGGCGAAGAGCAGGATCCGGTTCGAGGGCGAGGTGAGCTTCTCGGCGAGCTCCTGCAGCCGCGGCGAGCCGGTGAACGTGGTATCGGCGAACCCGGGAGGCGCGTCGAGGCCGATGCGCGCTTCGCCGAGCCGAACGGCAAAGGGCGCGGCGAGCGCGCAGGTAGCGAAGAGCAGGGCAATGAAGGCCGCGGCGAGGCGCACGCGAGTCATTCTATATATCATTGCGAATTTCGGAGACAGGCGCTTTGGCGACGATCCTCGGCACGCTTCCCAAGGGAGAAAAGGTCGGCATCGCCTTCTCCGGGGGGCTCGACACCAGCGCCGCGGTGCACTGGATGCGTGCGAAGGGGGCGATCCCGTACGCTTATACCGCGAACCTAGGCCAGCCCGACGAGCCCGACTACGACGCGATCCCGCGCCGCGCGCTCGCCTATGGCGCCGAAAAGGCGCGCCTGGTCGAGTGCCGGCCGCAGCTCGTCGCCGAAGGCATCGCGGCGATCCAGTGCGGCGCTTTCCATATCTCCACCGCCGGCGCGACCTACTTCAACACCACGCCGCTCGGCCGCGCGGTCACCGGCACGATGCTGGTGGTCGCGATGCGCGAGGACCAAGTCGGCATCTGGAGCGACGGCAGCACTTTCAAGGGCAACGACATCGAGCGCTTCTACCGCTATGGCCTGCTCGCCAATCCGGAGCTGCGGATCTACAAGCCGTGGCTCGACCAGCGCTTCATCGACGAGCTCGGCGGCCGCAAGGAGATGTCCGCCTACATGGC
>DASYPG010000607.1:0-4595 GCA_036006885.1 Burkholderiales bacterium
CGCGCACTCGTCGGCGTACGCGGTGAACCCCACCCTCTTCTCGAACCCGGGCTACGACCCGGTCAAGGACCTCCAGCCGATCGCGGTGGTCGCCCAGCAGGCGAACATCATCCTCGTCAACAGCTCGTTCCCGGCGAAGACACTGGAGGACCTCAAGCGCGCGATGCTGAAAGACAAGCTCCCGTTCGCTTCCCCGGGCTCGGGCACCACGCCGCACCTCACGGCGGAGAACCTGTTCCACGTGCGCTGGAAAGCCGACGCCACCCATGTCCCCTTCAAGGGCGCCGGCCCGGCCGTGGCAGGCCTCCTGAGCGGCCAGCCGCCGATCGGCTGCATGGCCGGCTCGGGCCCCATGTCGAACATCAAGGCAGGAAGGCTGCGCGCCCTCGCAGTCTCATCGGCGAAGCGCCTGCCGCAGCTTCCCGACGTCCCGACCCTGGACGAGCTCGGCTACAAGGGCATGGAGGACTACACCTGGGTCGGCCTCTTCGTCCCGGCGTCCACACCGCCCGAGATCGCGCACAAGCTGAACGACGCAGTCCTGCGCGCCGTGAAGAGCCCCGACATCAAAGACCGCCTCGACACCCTCGCCTTCGAACCCACCGCCGCGCCGCTCAAGGAGAGTGCCGACTACGTGAAAGACGAAGTCGCGAAGTGGGCCAAGATCGTTCGCGAGACCGGCGCCAAGGCCGAGTAGCCGCAACGGTTATTTGCCGGGGTTCACCTTCTTGAGGAGGGCGACAATCTCCTTCGCACCGTTCGCCTCCGCGCGCTCGAGCGCCGTACGCCCGTCCGCGCTCTTGAGCAGCGGATCCGCCCCATGCTGGAGCAGCACCCTCACCAGCTCCTTGTCGCCCCGCCCCACAGCATGCGACAGCGAGCTCAGCCCGTTCCGCTTCTCTTGTGCATTGACCGCCGCCCCGCGCTCGAGCAGCAGCTTCACCACCTCCGTCTGCCCGCGATAGCTCGCCAGCACCAGCGGCGTCACGCCTTCTCCATCCACGGCATCGACCTTCGCACCCCGGTCGAGCAGCAGTCGAACTGCCTGCAGGTGTCCTCGCGACGCCGCACGATGCAGCGCCGTCTCCCCATCCTCGCTCAGCCGCGCATCGACGTTCACCTTGTCTGCGAGCTCCGTCAGCCGACCGATATTTCCCTGGCTCGCCGCCGTCAGAAAATCGCGTTCCCTACTCTGCCGGCGTTGGTCGGCGGCAAGCCAGACGAGCACTGCCACAGTGGAAAGGACAACCACCGCCACGACAACCGGCAGCCGGGCTGCTCCAACGGCGCTTGTCCGACCCTGCACGGTCGGATGCTACAAGAAGAAAGAAATTCTGAAGTGATTAGCGAGGCGCGACGCGCCAGATGGCGTTGCCGACGTCGTCGGCGACGAGAAGTCCGCCGCGCTTGTCGAACGCGACGCCGACGGGGCGGCCGTAGGCTTCGCCCTTGGGGCTGAGGAAGCCGTTGAGGACTTCGGTCGGCTGGCCCGAGGGCTTGCCGTTGCTGAAGGGAATGAAAACGACGTTGTAGCCGGAGAGCGGCTTGCGGTTCCACGAGCCGTGCTGGCCGATGTAGGCGCCTTCGTTCGTAACGGCGAGGCCGAGCGCGGCGACGTGGGAGCCGAGGGCGTAGTCGGGCTTGATCGCCTTGGCGACGAGGTCGGGGCGCTGGGGCTTGACGCGCTTGTCGACGTTCGGACCGTAATAGCTGTAGGGCCAGCCGTAGAAGGCGCCGTCGCGCACCGCGGTGAGGTAGTCGGGGACGAGGTCGTTGCCAAGCTCGTCTCGCTCATTCACTACTGTCCACAGCGCGCCGGTCTTCGGCTCCCACGCGAGGCCATTCGGGTTGCGCAGGCCCGAGGCGAAGATGCGGTGCGCACCGGTCTTCGTGTCGACCTCCCAGATCGCGGCGCGGCTTTCCTCTGCTTCGATGCCGTTTTCGGCGACGTTGCTGTTCGAGCCGACCGTCACGTAGAGCTTCGCGCCGTCGGGGCTCGCGATCAGGTTCTTGGTCCAGTGGTGGTTGCGCGTGCCAGCCGGGAGATCAACGACTTTGTCGCCGGCAGCGGTAATGCGTGTCTCGTTCTCTTTATACGGGAAACGAAGCACTGCATCGGTGTTAGCGATGTAGAGGGTCTCTCCGACGAGCGCCATGCCGAACGGCGAGTTGAGGCCTTCGAGGAACGTCGAGCGCGTCTCGGCGACGCCGTCGCCGTCTGCGTCGCGCAGCAGGAGGATGCGATTCGGGCTCGGCACAGCCGCGCCGGCCTTTTTCATCACCATCTTCATGATGCGACCCTTCGCCCCCTTGCCCTCGTCTGGACGCTCGGGGGCGTTGGTCTCGGCGACGAGCACGTCGCCGTTCGGCAGTACGTAGACCCAGCGCGGATGCTCGAGCCCGGTCGCGAAAGCGGTCACGCTGCGGCCTTCCGGCGACGCCGGCTTCGTTCCCGCCGGCCAGCTTTTTGCAGGAGCGATGTGAACAGTGGGAATGGGCGCGCTGCTCGGTGCGGGCAGCACGGGGTCCGGACCGACGGTTTGCGCTGGGACTAGCTGCGAAGGCTCGGCGCAGGCTGTCGCAGCAAAGAGACAGCTGAGAAGGGCGAGAAGATAGGTAGAGCGCATACGGCCGACTCGTTGGACGCCTGCATGGCGCGCAAGGTTCGTGCCGCTGCGCCGGCCTTACTTGCCGCGGCGGTTCTTCGCGAGTCCGAGCCGCGCGCCGACGATCACGGCGCCGAAGCCCACGAGCGTGAGGCTCAGCACCGTGCCGAGCTGCTGCTCGTCGCCGGCGAGAAAAAAGCCGCTGAGCGCGGACAGCGCGGCGAGGATGGCGCCGAACTTCATTTCGGAGCGCCGCGCGATGCGGGCGCAGACGTAGCCGCCGAGCACCGAGAAGCCGAGGCCGGCGAGCGTCCCGGCGTAGAAGAACCATGAATCGGTCGCCGAGGCCTGCAGGGTCCCGGCGATGTCCTCGCGCTTGACGCCGGCGGCGCCGAGGGCCACCCCATAGATCACCGCCAGGATGATCGTGGAGAGCAAACTGCCGCCGATGTCCACCGCGAGGCCGAGGGCGATGGCCTTGAACGCGGAGCCCGGTTTCGACGCCGGGTCCTGGACCGACGCTTCCGGCGGCGCGTAGGGATTCATCTAGGCCTGCGCGCTTTCGCGCGCGAGCTTCAGCCAGTCGTGCTGCGCCTCGCGGTAGTGCTGCGGCTGGCGCTCGGCATTGCGCAGCATGCGCTGAAACACCGCCTTCGCATCGTCGCTGCGCCCCAGACGTCTCAGGAGAAGGCCGTAGCGCCAGCGGCCTTCCTCGCCGGGATAGGTGTCGGCGAGCACGCCGAATTCGGCGAGCGCTTCGTCCAGGCGGTTCGCGCCTTCGAGCGCGCACGCGAGGAGGAGCCCGACGTCGGCCGGCCGGAAGCCCGGATGCGACGCGCGCAACCGGCGCAACAGCTCGAACGCCTCCTCGTGCCTGCCCTCCATGAAAACGGCGCCGGCGAGGCCATAGCGCAGGTCGGGATCGGTTTCGTGGACGCCGCCGAGGCAGCTCCGGTAGAGCGCGGCCGCCTCGGCGTACATGTCCTGCTCCATGCACTCGCGCGCCAGCAGCATGCGGTTCTCGACGCTGCCGCAGGCTTCGACGTCGGCGATGCGCGCGCGCAGGTCCTTGTCCGGGTCGAGCGTGCGTGCGATCGCGCGCGCCGCCTTGTGCGCGCTGCGGCTCTCGCGCGAGGACGGAAACACCTCGATGAAGTAGTAGAGCACGCAGCCCATGACCGGGAACCCCATGATGACGAAGAGCCACCAGTACGGGCGGCGCGTCTTCAGCGCGTGATAGGCAAAGCTCAACTGGATCAGCAGAACGAGTGCGCCAACGAGCGGCATGATTCCCCCCTTTGCCGTCTTTTCTTGTGCGCACACCTTACCGCCCGCGGGCCGCGTCGGCAATTTCGAATTGCACGGCAATGAGGAATTGTTCCGCTACTCGAGCTTGACGCCCGCGTCGTTCACCACGCGCCGCCAGAGCTCGATCTCTTTCGTGATCGCGGCGAGGAATTCGCCCGGCGTGCTGCCCGCGGGCGACACGCCGTCGTTCTGAAGCTGCTCCGCCGTTTCCTTGAGCTGCAGGACTTTCGACACCTCGGCGTTCAGGCGCTCCACCACCGGCTGAGGCAGGCCTTTCGGCCCGATCAGGCCGTGCCACAGCACGGTCTCGTAGCCCGGCACGCCGGCTTCCGCCACCGTCGGAATGTCGGGCGCGGAGGCGATGCGCTTCGTGGTCGTCACCGCGAGCGCGCGCAGGCGCCCGGCGCGAACGTGCGGCAGCGTCGAGGCGGTGCTGCCGAGCGTGGCGTTGGTCTGCCCGCCGAGCGTGTCCGCGAGCGCGGGGCCGGTGCCTTTGTACGGCACATGGTTGAGCTTGAATCCGGCCATGCTGGCGAGGAGCTCGGTGGCGAGATGGTTGATGCTGCCCTGTCCCGAAGAGGCGAAAAATACGCGCCCGGGCTCGGCCTTCGCCAACGCGACCAGCTCGCGCAGATTCGCGACCGGTAGCGAGGGATGCACCACCACCATGTACGGCCCGCT
>DASYPG010000608.1:0-7673 GCA_036006885.1 Burkholderiales bacterium
CCAGGAGGAGGCGAAGTTTCATGAAGATCACATTCAGGTCGCTCGTTCTCGTCGCCGCATGCGGTCTGCTGGATCCACTCGCGGCGCTAGCGCAGGACAAGGTCATCCGGATCGGCGTGCTGATGCCGATCTCCGGTCCCGGCTCGTACTTCGGCGTGATGGGCAGGGAGGGTATCGACCTCGCGCTCGAGCAGGTGGCGAAGACGAACCTCAACGGCTACCGCCTCCAGGTGCAGTACGAGGACTCGGCGTGCAGCCCGCTGCAGGCGACCAACACCGTGAAGCGCGTCCTCGACCAGCTCAAGCCGCACATCGTGATCGGCGAGGAGTGCTCCGACGCCTCGCTCGCGATCGCGCCGATCCTCGAGCAGGCCAAGGTGGTGCAGCTCAATGCCGGCTCGGTGACCATGAAGCTCACCGAGTCGGGCTACAAGTACGTGTTCCGCATTTTTCCGAACGCCGAGCAGCAGAGCGCGCCGCTGGTGAAGGTGGCGCGCGGGCACCTGAAGGCGCAGACCGCGGTGATTTTGTACGAGAAGACCAACGCCGGAAACGACAACGCGGAGGGCTTCGAGAAGCCGTTCGTCGCTGCGGGCGGCAAGGTACTGGCGAAGATCGACTTCGGCCGCGACGTGAACGACTTCACCGCGATCGCGACGCGCATCGCCTCGCTCGGCAAGGTCGACGTGCTTCCTACCTTCGCGCTCGAGGGCCAGCAGGTGCGACTGTCGCAGGCGCTCGCACAGGCCAAGGTAGTGAAGGGCGGCGGCGGGCAGGGCGTGCAGATGGGCTCGATCTGGCTGCCCTGGGGCTATGACCAGAAGGCCGGGCAGGCGGCGGTGGGCTACGTGCGCATAGTGCAGTTCGACCCGACCGAGAAGCGCAAGGCCGTGCAGGACTTCATCAAGGCGTTCCAGGCGAAGTACGGCGCCGACAAGACCCCGACGCACATCAACGCCCACGCGTACGACACGATCCTGCTCGTCGCCGAGGCGGTGCGCCGCGGCGCGAAAGACTCCGAGGGCATCCGCGAGCAGTTCACCAAGCTGAAGGATTTCGAGGTTACGACCGGCAAGATCAGTTTCGACCCGAAAGGCCAGAACTCCGATCTTTCGGTGGTGCACTTCGTCGAGACGCAGAAGGACCTCTCCTGGAAAGGACTGAGCTGGCAGTAGCCCTCTGAACAAGCAGCGAATCGTCGTTCCCGCAAAGGCGGGAACCCCGTGACGGACTTTCTGGCGCTGATCGTTCAGCAGTCCGTCAACGGGATCTACCTCGGCTGCCTCTATGTGATGGTGGCGCTGGGGCTCACCCTGATCTACGGGGTGCTGAATCAGATCAACTTCGCGCACGCCGATTTCGTCACCGTCGGCGCCTTCACCGCCTTCTTCACCGCGACGCGCTTTGCCACCAAGGCGCTCGGCATGCCGGATATCGGCGCGTACCTGCTCTCCTTGTTTTCCGCTTTGGGGGCAGGCGCGCTCCTCGGTTGGATCGTGAGCGCCGCGGTCTTCGCGCCGCTGCGCCGGAGCGGCGCCGACGAGCTGCGGCCGCTTATCGCCACCATCGGCGTGTCGGTCCTGCTCGAGAACGGGCAGCTCGCGCTCTTCGGGCCGATTCCTTACCAGTTCGATTCGCCGCTCGCGCGCGAGACGATCCGGCTGGGGCCGATCTTCTTCAGCGGCCAGAGCGCGCTGGTGGTGGCGGTATCGGTGGCCGCGATCGCCGCGCTGTACGCCTTCATGCGCTTCACCTTCATGGGCAAGGCGCTACGCGCGGTGGCGCAGGACCGCGAGACCGCGGGCCTCATGGGAATCAACGAGAACCTGGTGATCGCGCTCACCATCGTGATCGCCTCGGCGCTCGCCGGGGTGGCCGGCGCGATGCTCGGCCCGGTGGTCGTGCTCACGCCCTTCACCGGCGCTTCGCTCATCGTCAAGGCCTTCGCCATCGTCATCATCGGCGGCTTCGGCAACATGGGAGGCACCATCATCGCGGGGCTCCTCGTCGGCATCATCGAGGCCTTCACGGTCCAGTACCTCGGCTCCGGGCTGATTGACCTGGTGGTGTTCGCGATGCTCCTCGGGATGCTGGTGATCCGGCCCACCGGGCTGATCGCCGAGCGCAAGGAAGAGAACGTTTGAAGTTCAGATTTTTTTGGATTTCAGCCGTTCTTGTGGTGCTTGCGGCGCTGCCGTGGATCTTGAGTTCAGGGTACTGGCGCGGCATCCTGGTGCTGTGCGCGATGAACGTGCTGCTCGCGCTGTCGCTCAACCTGGTGCTGGGCTACACCGGGCAACTCAACCTCGGCCAGTCCGCGTTCTTCGGCATCGGCGCGTACGTCTCGACCATCCTCATCAAGACCTACGGCTGGAACTTCTGGCTCGCCGCGGGCGCGGCGGTCGCCGCGGCGGGTCTCGTCGGCGTTGCTCTCGCCGCGTTCGCGGTGCGGCTGCGCGGCCACTATCTAGCCATCGCCTCGCTCGGCTTCGCGGTGATCACCTACCAGGTGCTGGTCAACTGGGAGAGCGTGACGCAGGGCGTGCGCGGGATCTACGGCATCCTGCCGCCGGTGCCGAACACGGTGGCGCTCTTCTATCTCGTCGCCGGCATCGGGCTCCTCGCGTATTTCCTGCTCGACAACCTGGTGCGCTCGCCCGTGGGAGACACGCTGCGCGCGATCCGCGAGGACGAGGTGTCGGCGGCCGCGCTCGGCGTCAACTCCGCAGTCTGGAAGGCCTTCGCCTTCGGCCTGGGCGCCGCCATCGCCGGGCTGGCCGGGTGCTTCTACCCGGGCTTCGTCGGCACGCTGGTACCCGATGCCTTCGGCATCGTCGAGTCATTCACCATGATGGCGATGGTGATCGTCGGCGGCATGGGCACCATGATCGGCCCGGTGATCGGCGCGATCGTGCTCACGTTCCTGCCCGAGCTCCTGCGTGGCTTCGGCGAGCTGCGCCTGATGATCTACGGCCTGGCCCTCACGCTGGTGGTGCTGTTCATGCCGGGCGGCATCGTGCAGGCATGGGTCGCTTTTAAGAACCGATTCGCATGACGACGCTCCTGAAAGCGCAGAAGCTGCACAAGAGCTTCGGCGGCGTGCGCGCCGTGCACGACGTCTCGGTCCAGGTCCCGGAGGGCTCGATCTTCGCGCTGATCGGCCCGAACGGCGCGGGCAAGTCAACGCTGCTGAACCTACTTTCCGGGATCTACCAGCCCGACTTCGGGTCCTTGTTCTTCGATGAGGTCGACCTGATCGAGCTCCCCGCGCACCGGCGCGTGCGCCTCGGCATCGCGCGCACCTTCCAGAAAATCCGCCTGTTCAAGCAGTTGAGCCTCCTCCAGAACGTGCTCGCCGGCTTCCACATCCACCAGGACGTACCGTTGTGGAAATGCTTTCTCCCCGGCGGCATCGGCCGCTTCCGCGACGAGGCGCTCGAGCTGCTCGCCTTTGTCGGCCTTGCCAATCGGGCGAACGACCGGGCCGGTGCGCTTCCCTACGGCCAGCAGCGCATGCTCGAGATCGCGCGCGCCCTCGCGACCCGGCCGAAGCTCTTCATGCTGGACGAACCGGCCGCCGGCCTGAACGCCGCAGAAGTCGAATTTCTTCTGAAAAGGCTGGAAAGCATCAACAAGCGGAACATCACGGTGCTCGTCGTCGAGCACAACATGGACCTCGTCATGAACGTCGCCCAGCGCGTGTGCGTCATGGACCACGGCGTGGTGCTCTTGGAGGGCACGCCGCGCGAGGTGCAGGCAAACCCGCGGGTCATCGAGGCCTACCTCGGAGGCGAATTTGCTGCTTGAGGTGGAGAGCGTCGAGCTCGCCTACGGCGAAGTGCCCGCCGTGCGCGGCGTCTCCTTCAACGTGGCTCAAGGCGAGATCGTCACCCTGATTGGCGCCAACGGCGCGGGCAAGAGCACCGCCATGCGCGGCATCGCCGGGGCGATGCTCCCGCGCCGCGGCAGGATCGTATTCGACGGCAAGGACGTAACGCGCCTGCCCGCCCATGCCCGCACCGCGGCCGGCATCGCGCTGGTGCCCGAAGGCCGGCGCGTGTTCCCGGCGCTGACCGTGCGCGAGAACCTGGAGATGGGCGGCTTCAAGTACCGGCGAGAGCGCAGGAAAGTCGACGCGCTGATCGAGCGCGCGATGAACACCTTTCCACGCCTGCGCGAGCGCGCTTCGCAGCGCGCGGGCACGCTTTCCGGCGGCGAGCAGCAGATGCTCGCCCTCTCTCGCGCGCTCATGTCCGAGCCACGCCTCCTGTGCATGGACGAGCCCTCGCTCGGCCTCGCACCCCTGGTGGTGCAGGAGATCTTCCGCAGCATCCGCGCCGTGAACGCCGCCGGCACCAGCATCCTTCTCGTGGAGCAGAACGCGCGCTATGCCCTCGAGACCGCGAGCCGGGGCTATGTCCTGCAGACGGGCACAATCATCGCTTCGGGCTCGTGCTCCGACCTGAAGCAGGACGAACGGGTAAAGGAGGCTTATCTTGGCAGACGCTAAACCGGAAACGCCGAACTCCCTCCGCGGCAAGACGGCGATCGTCACCGGCGCCGGCGGCGGCATCTGCCGCGCCATTTCGATCGTCTTCGCGCAGGCCGGCGCCAACGTGGCCTGCCTCGACGTGAATCTCAAGAACGCCGACGAAACGGCGCGACTGGCCGGGGAGGGCGCCTTCGCAATCGCATGCGATGTCTCGTCCGAGTCGGATACCAAAGCCGCCGTCGAGCGTGCGA
Source organism: Burkholderiales bacterium (assembly GCA_036006885.1). Classification (GTDB taxonomy): domain Bacteria; phylum Pseudomonadota; class Gammaproteobacteria; order Burkholderiales; family SG8-39; genus SCGC-AG-212-J23. Next base: position 4,744 of record DASYPG010000608.1, read on the forward strand.
CAAAGGCCTTTGGCAGACTCGACATCCTCGTGAACGGCGCCGCCATGAGCGATCCCACCGCCACGGTGCTCGACCTCGACCTCGCCGCGTGGAACAAAGTCTTCGCCACCAACGTCGGCGGCGCCTTCCTGATGAGCCGCTGGGCGATCCCGCACATGATCGCCGCGGGCGGCGGTTCCATCATCCACATCGCCTCCCAGCTCGGCACCGTCGGCACCCCCGGCCGCGTCGCCTACTGCTCCACCAAGGGTGCGCTCATCACCATGGCCAAGGCCATGGCCGCCGACCACGCGGCAAAGGGTATCCGCGTGAACACCCTCTCGCCCGGCGCCGTGGAAACCGACCGCATGCTGCGCTTCGGCTCAATGGAAAAGGCGCGCGAAGTGCTCGGATCGAAGCACCTGATGAGGCGCCTGGGCCTGCCGCAGGAAATCGCGCAGGCGGCGCTCTTCCTCGCCTCCGACGCCTCGAGCTTCGTGACCGGCTCCAACCTGCTCGTCGACGGCGGCTACAACGCAATCTGAGCTCGGCTATCTGGCGCTGTTCGTCGGCACGCTGCTCGAAGGCGAGACCATCGTCTTCCTGGCCGGGCTCGCCGCACACCACGGCTATCTCTCGTTTCCTGCCGTCGTGGCGATCTCGGTCATCGGCGGCTCGATCGCCGACCAGATTCTCTTCTTCATTGGCCGGCGCTACGGCGAGCGCGTGTTCGCGCGCTTTCCCGGCGTCGCGGCCCGGGTGCCGCGCGTCCGGGCACTCGTCCAGCGCTGGGACGTGCTCGCCATCATCGTCGCGCGCTTTCTCTACGGCCTGCGCTTCGCCGCTCCGATCGTGATCGGCGGCTGCGGCATCCACCCGTGGCGCCTTGCGTTCCTCGATCTCCTCGGCGGCGTGGTCTGGGCTTTCGTGGTCGCCGGCCTCGGCTACTTCGCCGGCGAGGCCATTCAGCTCTGGGCTTCGCGCCTCAACCTTTCCTCCGTCCTCTTCCTGATGGCCCTTGTCCTCATCGCCGGCACCGCCTGGAACGTGATCCGGGCGCGCCGACGTTGAGGTAGGACGCAGCCAGCAGTGACGCCTAGTCGTCCACTTCGACCCGGTCCTTCGACTCGGCGAAGACCCACGCGACCGCGACGCCGGCCGCGACGTACTGGCGCCGCCTAAAGAGCGGGCTCGACTCGAAGACGGCGCCGTCGAGCGCGTCGTAGCGCGCGAACCCGCCGACCCAGAGCTTGCCGAAGCGCCGCGTGAGCGCGGCCCCGCTCACCAGGCCTGAATAGCCGGCGGACGCCTCAAAGGCGGGGCGCTCCGGCGTTGCGAACTGCGGAGCGACGCCATAGTAGTACTGGTGGTAGCGCTCGGAGCCGTAGAGCGGCCCGAGCTGCGCGCTGAAATCCCATTTCCCGCCGAGGAACGCGGGCCTGGAGTCGAAGTAGAGATGCGGATGAAAAACGTAGCCCGCGTCCTTCGCGTGCGAGAGATCGGTCGCCACCACGCCGCGTAACGCGAAACGCAGGTCGAGCCGTTGCTCCTTCGGCCGGTCGCGCCACAGCGTCACGTTGAGCTTGGGGCCGATCTCAAGCGCAGGATCGAGGTCGGGCATCCCGGCGCGCGCACGGTTCCGGTCGCTCTTTACGGGCAGCGAGCCGGCCACGCTCAGATCGAACTCGACGCGGTCCGACTCGTGCAGCACGCCGCGCAGGCCTTCGCGGTCGAAGCGCATGTACTGGCCCCGATAGACGAAGTACGGCAATGGAAATACGTACTCGCGCGTCTCGTCCGAACCGCGGTAGTCCGGCAGCCTGAGGCCGGTCGCGCCGGCGCCCGCCTCCCATTTCGGCCGCAGCTCGGCACGCGCGCCCGGCGCGAGCGCCGCAGACGCCAGCAGCGCCGCCAGGAGAACGCACCTCATTTACCTGAAAGGCCTAGGCGCCGCGCAAGCTGCGGACCAAGCCGCGCAAGTCAAGGCCGCGCGAGAGCAGCTTCCACGCCACCATGCGCGTGATGAGGGCGACGTCGACGATCGGGCGGAAATGGCTCGGCCGTCCGCGCGCCTGGTAGATCGCGGGGATCGGCACCCACTCGAGCCGGGTGCCGCGGCGTCCCGCCTCGATCAGCGCCTCGCTTTCGAATACGAAGCCCGCTGCGTGGCGCACGCGCGGCGGCAGCGCGAGGAGAAGCGGCGCCGGGTACACGCGGAAGCCCGACTGGCTGTCCTGCATGCGCTGGCCCGCCGCCCAAGCGATCCAGAAGTTGGCGAAGCGGTTGGCGTAGTAGCGCTCCGCCGGAATGTCGGCGCCGTCGTGCAGCCGCGCGCCGACGACCAGCGCGGCGGGATCGCGGCCGTGCGCCGCTAGCAGGCGCGGGATGTCCTCGGGCCGGTGCTGGCCGTCTGCGTCCAGCGTCACCACGGCCTGGGCGCCCTCGGCGAGCGCGAGCGAGATGCCGCGCCACAGGCTCGCCGCCTTGCCGAGGTTGCGCGGGTTGCGGATCAGCGTCACCGGCAGGCCTTCGAGCGCGGCGGCGGTGCCGTCGGTCGAGCCGTCGTCGACCACGATCAGGCGCGGCAGCTGGGCGAGCGTGCGCTCGGCGATGCCGCGGATGGTCGCGATCTCGTTGTAGGCGGGAATGACGACGGCCGGCGACATCTCTCTATAATGCCCAAGAAGGAGCGTCATGGCGACTGCAGCCCGGTGCGAGGTCCTGGTAATAGGCGGGGGCCCGGCCGGATCCACGATTTCGGCCCTGCTCGCGCAGCGGGGACGGGACGTCGTGATGCTCGAGAAATCCCGCCACCCGCGCTTCCACATCGGCGAGTCGCTCCTGCCCTTGAACAAGGACCTGTTCGAGCGCCTGGGCGTGGCCGCGGAAATCGAGGCCATCGGCATGCCCAAGTACGGCGTGGAGTTCGTCGCGCCGCCCGTGGGTACGAC
>DASYPG010000609.1:0-2001 GCA_036006885.1 Burkholderiales bacterium
CGCTCGCCGCGGCGCTCGGCGCGCACATCGGCCGCCCGGCGGTGAAGACCGTGGCGGTGATGGGCGACGGCAGCTTCGGCATGTGCGTGGGCGAGCTCGAGACGGCGGTGCGGCTGAGGCTGCCGATCACCTTCGTGGTGATCTCGAACGCAACCTACGGCTGGATCAAGGCGGGGCAGAAATCGGGCTACGGCGAGCGCTACTTCTCGGTTGACTTTGGCGTCACCGACCATGCGAAGGTCGCGGACGCATTTGGGGTCAAAAGCTGGAAGGTTTCGGATCCACGGGAGCTCGACGCGGTGCTGAAGCAGGCCGTTGCGCACGGCGGCCCGACGCTCGTCGATATCGTCTGCCAGCCGCTGCACGAGGCAAGAGCGCCGGTTTCGGAGTGGGTGGCGTGAAGCGAAAACAGAAAAAAACCAACCGAGGTCAGACCCCAATTCCTCTTCACGTCACTCGGGGCCATCACGACATGGGCGGCCTGCCCGCGGGCAAGGTCGAGCCGGTCGAGCACGATTATGACGACTGGGAGCGGCGCGTCGACGCGCTCATGGTGGTGTGCTCGGGCATCCGAGGCAAGAAGCGTCTCATGACCGTGGACGAGCTGCGCAAGAACATCGAGTCGCTGCCGCCCGAGACCTACGACCGCAGCGCCTATTACGAGAAGTGGATCACCTCGATCACGCAGACGATGATCCAGCGCGGCGTGATCACCACCGCCGAGCTCGCCGCCAAGATGGACGAGGTGCGCAAGCGTGCGTAGCCACCATGACATGGGGGGGCTGCCGGCCGGCAAGGTCGATCGCAGCGAGCACGACTACGCCGACTGGGAGCGCCGCGTGGACGCCATCGCCGTCCTCCTGGGGCGCAAGCGCCGGCTTACTGTCGACGAGCGGCGGCGCGCGATCGAGACGCTCTCGCCCGAGGCCTACGACAGGCTCGCTTACTACGAACGCTGGGTCGTCGCGCTGGGGCAGACGCTGATCCAGCGCGGTCTCATCACGAGCGCGGAGCTGGCGCTGAAAATGCGGCAGGTCGAAAAGCGTGGCTGAGCCTCGCTTTCAGTCCGGCGAGACGGTGCGGGTCATCGACGCGTACCCGCTGGGGCACGTGCGCACGCCGTTCTACATCCGCGGCAAGACCGGCACGGTCGAGCGGCTCTGCGGCGCGTTCCCCAATCCGGAGGAGCTGGCGCAGATGCGCGACGGTCTGCCGGCGCAGCCGCTCTACCGGGTGCGGTTCCTGCAACGCGACGTCTGGCCGGATTACCGCGGCAGCGCCGACGACGTCGTCGAAGTCGAGATCTACCAACACTGGCTGGAGAAGCCATGAACGACCCAGGCCCCTACCGACCGCTCACCTACTTCCAGCTCATGGAGATCAGCCTGCGCGAGCTGCTGGTCGAGAAGGGCGTGGTCAGCGAAGAGGAGCTCGCCGAGGAAGTCGAGGCGATGCGAAAGCGCGGCTACGAGCGTGGCGCGCGCGTGGTGGCGCGCGCCTGGATCGATCCCGAGTACAAGCAGCGCCTGCTCGCGAACGGCACTAAGGCTTGCGAGGAACTGGGCCTCGAGGTCCCGGCGCTCAAGCTCCTCGTGGTCGAGAACACGCCCGAGGTGCACAACGCGATTGTCTGCACGCTATGCTCGTGCTATCCGCGGATGCTCCTCGGCATCCCGCCCGAGTGGTACAAGTCGCGCAACTACCGCTCGCGCATGGTGCGCGAGCCACGCGCGGTGCTGGCCGAGTTCGGCCTGGAGACTGCCGAGCACGTCGCGATCCGGGTGCACGACTCCACCGCCGACATGCGCTACCTCGTGCTGCCGATGCGTCCGGCGGGCACCGACGGCTGGAGCGAGGAGCGGCTGACCCCGCTCGTCACCCGGGATTGCATGATCGGGGTCGCCGTACCGAAGGTTTCATGAGGGTTTCATAAGGAGTGGCCAGAAAGCCGATCGAGCCCAGGGCAGTGGTGCCGCTCGGCGACTGCGCGGCGTACATCGA
>DASYPG010000610.1:0-12819 GCA_036006885.1 Burkholderiales bacterium
GGAAATCAACATGAGCCGCGACATCCAGCTGTGGAAGGACCCGCGCGGCCTGACCGAGGACGAGCGGCGCATCGTCAAGCGGAACCTCGGCTTCTTCGTCACCGCCGACTCGCTCGCCGCGAACAACATCGTCCTCGGCACCTACCGGCATATCACCGCCCCGGAATGCCGGCAGTACCTGCTGCGTCAGGCGTTCGAGGAGGCGATCCACACCCACGCCTACCAGTACATCGTGGAAAGCCTGGATCTGGAGGAAAGCGAGATCTTCAACGCCTACCACGAGGTGGCGTCGATCCGGGAAAAGGACGAGTTCCTGATCCCCTTCATCGACACCCTCACCGACCCGGCCTTCAGGACCGGCAGCGCCGAGGCCGACCAGCAGCTCCTCAAGAGCCTGATCGTGTTCTCGTGCCTGATGGAGGGCCTGTTCTTCTACGTCGGCTTCGTCCAGATCCTGGCGCTGGGCCGCCAGAACAAGATGACCGGGGCGGCCGAACAGTACATGTACATCCTGCGCGACGAGTCGATGCACTGCAACTTCGGCATCGACCTCGTCAACCAGATCAAGCTCGAGAATCCGCAGCTGTGGACCCCGCGGTTCCGGGAAGAGCTGCAGGCTCTGTTCCGCCGCGCGGTCGAGCTCGAGTACCGCTATGCCGAGGACACGGTGCCGCGCGGCGTGCTCGGCCTGAATGCCCCGATGTTCAAGGAATACCTGAGGTTCATCGCCAACCGCCGCTGCCAGCAGATCGGCCTGGAGGCGCTGTACCCGGGGGCGACCAATCCGTTCCCCTGGATGAGCGAGATGATCGACCTCAAGAAGGAGCGCAATTTCTTCGAGACCCGCGTCATCGAGTATCAGACCGGCGGCGCGCTGAACTGGGACTAGCTGCTAAACGTCAGGGACTAGCTGCTCAAGAGCGGGGATTGACCCAAATGAACGAGGAGTGGGAAGAGATGCGAATCACCGCGTGCAAGGTCGAAGAAGACTACAAGCTGTGGCTGCGGTTCGAGGATGGGCTGGAGGGCAGCGTGTTCCTCGGCAACCTGCTCGAGATCGGCGCCTTCCAGCTGTGGCGCGACGTGCGCGAATTCGAGAAAGTGAGCGTCGACCCCGAGACCGCCACCGTAACTTGGGAAGGCGGGATACGCTTGGACTCCGACATCCTCTATCATGACGTCAAGGCGAACCAGATTCAGCATGCCGGCGCGGGAGAACCTTCGCCGGCGGTTGGATAGTCGGGCGCTTCAAGGCCTGGCTTCTTTTTGTTCAACTACCTGAAGGAGTATCAAGATGGCGAAGAAAAAAGCGAAGAAGGGCGGCAAGAAAAAGAAGAAGCGGAAAGCATCATCAAAGAAGAAAAGAAAGTCGTTAAAGACAGCTGGTAAAAAGAAGGCGGCAGGCAAGAAGAAATCCGCCAAGAAGAAGAAGAAGGCGGGAAAAAAGAAGAAAGCAAGCAAAGCCGCCAGCACGGCCAGCCCTGCGGAGACGATGGCGAGCACCCCGGCAGCACCGGCGCCATCTACCGCTGAGACTTCGAGCGCGCAAGCGCTGAATCCAGCGGCCGCGTGGCCGTTCCCCACCGGTTCCCGGCCGTAACCTGGAACCGGGGGGACGAGGCGAGGGGCGTAAGCCCCTCGCCGGCCCTCGAAGCTCGCGGACCGGCTTGGTCAAGCGGCCCAAGACTGAAGACTTAGGCCGGTCCGCGAGGCTTCCCTTCGAAGCCCCTTTCAGGGGGCTTCGCCTGCTGTGTCCATTCTACCGGGCGGCGCGTGGCGGCCCTTCTAAACGTAAAAATAGCTTGGCGAAACGCCGGTCGAGTCTGCAGACACAAATACAAATCGTTGATTTAACGATCAAAGAGAATTTTGTTGCGCCGCAGTGGTGAAATTGCCACAGATCGGCCCGATGGGACTTTTTCACACTTGGGGCCTATAGAATCAGTCCCCGGTACCACGCAATCCAGGGAGCACGGAGGAACAAGATGAAGGCTTTCAGCTTGCATCTGTCGCGCCTGTACTCGCTGGCCAAGGCCGCGCTTGCCTTCGTCGGCCTTGCCGCCGTCTTCGCAGTGATGCTACTGCCGTCGGAGCGCCACCTGCTCAGGAACACTCTGCCGGGCGTCGCCGCCGAGGCCGCCGAGGACCCCTCGGCGGGTAGCAGCACGGACGGGCCCGTCGCCATCGTGGAGGCTGTCCAGGAACGCGAGCAACGCGCGCTCGCCGAATTCATCGCCAAGCGCTGGCGCATCGCGGAGACCGCCGCCACCAGCTTCGTCTCGATCGCTTACCGTGCCGGCGAGCGCCATTCGGTCGACCCGGTGCTGATCCTGGCGGTCGTCGCGATCGAATCGCGCTTCAACCCGGTCGCCGAGAGCGTGGTGGGGGCGAAGGGGCTGATGCAGATCATCCCCAAGTACCACCTCGACAAGCTTCTCGACCACGGCGGGGAGGAAGCGCTGCTCGACCCCGAGGTCAACATCCAAGTCGGCGCGCAGATCCTGCGCGAGTACTACCGGCGCCTGGGCGACCAGGAAGCCGCGCTGCAGCGCTACGCCGGCGCGTTCGACGAGCCGACCTCGCGCTACGCCGCCAAGGTGTTCGAAGAGCGCATGCGCCTGGAGCCGGTGAGGCAGAAGGCGCGCAGGTCGCAGTTCGCCCAGGCGAGCTAGGCTAGCGGCAGAACCGCGCAATCCTGCGGGCCGCTTCCTCGATGTCGGCCATGCTTCGGGTGTAGGCGAAACGCACGTAGCGCTGCGTCTGGTTGGCGCCGAAGTCGACCCCGGGCGTCGCGGCCACCCCCTCGCTTTCTAGCAGCTCGCGGGCGAAAGCCCGCGAGTCGCGGCCGCAGTCGGCGTACACGTAGAAGGCGCCATGCGGCTCGGCCGGGATGGACAAGCCGGCCTTGCGCAGCTCGGGAACCAGGAAGTCCCGCCTTCGCGCGAACTCGCGTCTTCGCTCCTCGAGTATCGAGACCGACTCCGCGGAAAAAGCGGCCACGGCGGCGTGCTGTGCGGCGGCAGGCGCGCAGATGAAGAGGTGCTGGCCGAGCTTCTCGAAGCCGCGCACCGCCGCAGGCGGCAACACCACCCAGCCCAGGCGCCAGCCGGTCATGCAGAAGTACTTGGAGAAGCTGTTGACGATGACCACCTCGCCGGGCAGGCCGAGCGCGGTATGGGGGGAGAAGAGCGGTGCCTCGCCGTACACCAGGCCCTGGTAGATCTCGTCGACCACGAGGACGCCGCCGCGCTCGGCCACGAACTCGGCGATCTTTCGAAGCTCGGAACTCGAGATCAGGGTGCCGGTGGGATTCGACGGCGAGCCGAGAATGAGGCCCTTGGTGCGTGCTCCCCACGCCGCGCGCACCATGCCGAGCGTGGGCTGAAAGTTCTCCGCCGCGCCCACGGGAAGGGCGCGCGCGACACCTTCGAAGGCGCGCACGAAGTGACGATAGCCCGGGTAGCCCGGGTCGGGCACCAGGATCTCGTCGCCGGCGTCCACGTAGAGAGCGGCCACGGTGAGCAGTCCTCCGGAGGCCCCGGCGGTGACGGCCACCCGGCCCGGGTCCAGCGGGGTCTTGAATTTCTCCTGGTAATGCCTTGCAATTGCCTCGCGAAGCGCCGGGAGGCCGAGCGTGGCGGTGTAGGCGGTCCTGCCGTCGCGCAGCGCCCGTACCCCGGCCTCGACCACCGGCGCGGGCGCGGTGAAGTCGGGCTCGCCGATCTCCATGTGGACCACGTGCCTGCCCTGCGCTTCGAGCGCGTGCGCGCGCGCGAGCACGTCCATGACCTCGAACGGCTGGATTTCGGCGACGCGGCGCGCAGTCGAGAGGGGACCGGGTACTGGGGGTCTTGCCATAGGGACCGGGGATTATAATTTTTCGGTGGACGAGCAACTCAAGAAAAGCGCGCTCGAGTACCACCGGCGCAGTCCACCGGGCAAGGTCTCCATCCTTCCGACCAAGCAGCTCACCAACCAGCGTGACCTCGCGCTCGCCTATTCGCCGGGCGTGGCGGCGGCCTGCGAGGAGATCAGGCGGGACCCGGCGACGGCGGTGCTCTACACCGCGCGCGCCAACCTGATCGCGGTGGTGACCAACGGCACCGCGGTGCTGGGCCTGGGCGCCATCGGGCCCCTTGCGGCGAAGCCGGTGATGGAAGGCAAGGCGGTGCTGTTCAAGAAATTCGCCGGAATCGACTGCTTCGACATCGAGCTCGACGAGCGCGACCCGCACAAGCTCATCGACATCATCGCCGCGCTCGAGCCGACCTTCGGTGCGATCAACCTGGAGGACATCAAGGCTCCCGAGTGCTTCACAGTCGAGCGCGCGCTGCGCAAGCGCATGAAGATCCCGGTCTTCCACGACGACCAGCACGGCACCGCGATCACGGTCGGCGCGGCCGTCTACAACGGCTTGAAAGTAGTCAACAAGAAGCTCGAGGAGGCGCGGCTGGTGGCTTCGGGTGCGGGCGCTGCGGCGCTCGCCTGCCTCGAGCTCCTGGTCAAGATGGGCATGCCGCGCGCCAACATCACCGTTACCGACATCAAGGGGGTGGTGTACAAGGGCCGGCGCGAGGAGATGGACCCGGACAAGGAGCGCTTCGCCCTCGAGACGCGCGCGCGCACCCTCGATGAGGTCATCGCCGGGGCCGACATCTTCCTCGGCCTGTCGGCGGGCGGCGTTCTCAAGCCGTCGATGGTGAAGAAGATGGCCGAGCGCCCGCTCATTCTCGCCCTGGCGAATCCCGAGCCGGAAATATCCCCGGAAGAAGCAAAAGCAGTGAGGCCCGACTGCGTCATCGCCACCGGGCGATCCGACTATCCCAACCAGGTCAACAACGTCCTGTGCTTCCCGTTCGTCTTCCGGGGCGCGCTCGACGTCGGCGCCACCACCATCAGCGACGAGATGGAGATCGCAGCGGTGCGTGCGATCGCCGAGCTCGCCCAGGCGGAGACCTCGGAGCAGGTGGCGCTCGCCTACGGCATCGAGTCGATCAGCTTCGGCCCGGATTACATCATTCCGCGGCCGTTCGATCCGCGCCTCATTGCCCGGGTCGCGCCTGCGGTCGCCAAGGCGGCGATGGACTCGGGCGTGGCGACGCGGCCGATCGCGGACCTCGACGCCTATTGCCAGTCGCTCAGCCAGTTCGTGTACCAGTCGGGCCTCATCATGAAGCCGCTCTTCAGCGCCGCCAAGGCGGCGCCGCGGCGCGTGGTCTACGCCGAGGGCGAGGACGAGCGCGTGCTGCGCGCGGCGCAGATCGTGGTCGACGAAGGCCTGGCGAAGCCGATCCTCATCGGACGTCCCCAGGTGGTCGAGCAGCGCCTGCAGCGCCTGGGGCTGCGCGTGCGTCCCGGCAAGGAAATCGAGCTGATCAACCCCGAGTCCGACCCGCGCTACCGCGACTACTGGAGCACCTACCACAAGCTCACCGAGCGCAAGGGCGTGACGCCCGATTTCGCGCGCGTCGAGATGCGCCGCACCTCGACGCTGATCGGAGCGATGGGGATCTACAAGGGCGAGGCCGACAGCATGCTGTGCGGTACCTCGGGCGCGTTCGCGATGCACCTGCATTTCGTCGACGCGGTGCTCGGGCTGCGGCCGGGGTTGCGCGGCTACGCGGCGATGAACGTAGTGATGATGCCCGGGCGCACCGTGTTCATCTGCGACACGTACGTGAACCCGGATCCCGACGCCGACCAGATCGCCGAGATGACGCTGCTCGCGGCCGAGGAGATCAAGCGCTTCGGCATCGTGCCCAAGGCGGCGCTGCTCTCGGCGTCGAACTTCGGTTCGCTCAAGACCGGCTCGGCCGCCAAGATGCGCCAGGCGCGCGAGCTGATCGTGCAGCGCTCCCCGGAGCTCGAGATCGAGGGCGAGATGCACGGCGACGCCGCGCTCTCGGAGGTGATCCGCCTGCGCGTGTTCCCGAACTCGAGGCTGCGGGGCGAGGCGAATCTCCTCATCATGCCGACCCTCGACGCCGCCAACATCTCGTTCAACCTCCTCAAGACCGCCGCCGGCGGCGGGGTGACGGTGGGTCCGATCCTGCTCGGGGCGGCGCGCCCGGTGCACATCCTCACGCCCTCGGCCACGGTGCGGCGCATCGTCAACATGACGGCGCTGGTAGTCGCCGACGCGAACGCTCCGCGAGGCCAAGAGCAGACGCTGCTCTGATGGAAACCGCCGCCAGCAACGTCTCGCCCTTCCCGGCAAGCCGGATGAAGCCGCGGGCGGGGCTGGTGCTCACCGGCGGCGGCGCGCGCGCCGCCTACCAGGCGGGCGTGCTGAAGGCGGTGCGCGACATCCTCGGCAAGCCCGCGCGCAACCCCTTTCCTATCCTCGCCGGGACCTCGGCCGGCGCGATCAACGCCGCCTGCCTCGCTGCCTCGGCCGACGACTTCTCCGGCGGGGTGTCGCGGCTGCTTGCGTTCTGGGAGCGCATGCACTGCCATCACATCTATCGCACCGACGCCTGGAGCATCATGAAGAGCGGCGCGCACTGGCTCATGGCCACGATGCTCCTCTCGCGCCGTAATCCGATCTCGCTGCTCGACAACGCGCCTTTGCGCGACCTCCTCCTAAGCAATGTCGCCACCGAGAGGATCCAGGCGCACCTCGATTCGGGCGCGCTCTATGCGGTATGCGTGACCGCTTCCGGCTACACCTCCGGGCAGAGCGTCTCCTTCTTCCAGGGCGGCAGCGGTATCGAGGGCTGGGAGCGCAACCAGCGCATCGGCGCGGCGGTCTCGCTCAAGGTCGAGCACCTGCTCGCCTCGGCGGCGCTGCCGTTCATCTTCCCGGCGGTGAAGCTGCACCGCGAGTACTTCGGCGACGGCTCGATGCGCCAGATCGCGCCGGTGAGCCCGGCGCTGCACCTGGGGGCGGACCGGGTGCTCATCGTCGGTTCGGGGCGCCAGAGCATCGAGCAGCCGCGCGCGCGGTCGAACGTGTACCCGTCGCTCGCCCAGATCGCCGGGCATGCGCTGAACAGCATCTTCCTGGATAGCCTGATGGTCGATATCGAGCGCCTGGAGCGCATCAACCGCACGCTCCAGCTCATTCCGCCCGAGGCGCTCAAGGACTCGCAGCTGAGGCCGGTCAAGGTGCTGTTCATTACGCCGTCCCAGCCCCTCGAGCGCATCGCCGCGCGCTTCGTGCATGAGCTGCCGCGGACCGTGCGCTTCATCCTGCGCCCGACCGGCGCGCTGAACCGCTCGGGCTCGAACCTTGCGAGCTACCTCCTGTTCGAGGAGCCCTTCTGCCGCGCGCTGATCGAGCTCGGCTACGACGACACCGCGCGCCGCGACGCCGAGGTGCGGCAGTTCTTCGACTACAGCGAAGGTCGTGTCCATGCCTGACCAGCCGCCGCAGGACCCGTTCGAGCTCTTCCGCCGGCTCTGGGGGCCGCTCGGCGTGCCGATTCCCGGCATGGCGATGCCGACGCTCGATCCGGCCGAGGTCGACAAGCGCATCGCCGACCTGCGCTCCATCGAGGGCTGGCTCAACATGAACCTCAATATGGTGAGGTTCTCCATCCAGGGCCTGGAGCTGCAGCGCGCGACACTCCAGGCAATGCGCGACGTGGCCAATCCGCCGAAGAAGTGATGAACGCGTTCGCCTTCGCCCACGGGCCCGACTGGCGCGCCTGCGTCGACGCGCTCGGCCGCCCCGGCCGCGGCCTGGGCTTCGTGTATTTCACCGACGTCCTCGCCGGCGAAGCGGACAAGATCCTGGATTCTCTCAAGACCCGAACAGGTGTCCCCGATTGGATCGGTTCGGTCGGCACGGGCGTGCTTGCCACCGGGACCGAATACCAGGATGAGCCGGCGATGGCCGCGATGGTGGCCGACCTCGACGCTTTTTCGGTGTTTTCCGGCCGCGCGCCGCTCAAGGCGAGCGGCAGCTTCGCCGTGGTGCACGCCGACCCGGGCGTCCCCGATCTCCCCGGGCTGGTCGCCGACATGTCGGCGAAGGTCGGCACCGGCTTCATCGTCGGGGGCGTGTCCAGCTCCCGCTCGCAGACCGTGCAGATCGCCAACGAGGTGCTGAGCGGCGGCCTTTCGGGCGCGGTTCTGGGGGAGGGGGTTGCGGTCGCGACGCGCCTTACGCAGGGCTGTACCCCTTATTCCGGTCGCTTCCGCGTGACGGAGGGCGAGGACAACATTATCGTGCGGCTCGACGGCCGGCCGGCGCTCGAAGTGCTGCTCGAGGCGGTCGGCGGGGAAAGGACGCAGCTTCTGGTCGGTCTTCCGGTGCCGGGCAGCGACACCGGAGACTACACCGCGCGCAATATCGTCGGCGTCGACCCCAAGGCCGGCCTGCTCGCGATCGGCGACCTGGTCGAGCCGGGCATGGAAATCCTCTTCTGCAAGCGCGATGCCGCGGCTGCAAGAAAGGATCTGGAAGGCATCCTCGCCAGCCTGAAACAGGACGCGCCGCACCCCCGCGGTGCGCTCTACTACTCATGCGTGGCGCGCGGCGAGCACATGTTCGGCCGCCGCGGTGCGGAACTGGACCTCGTCAAGCGCTCGCTCGGCGAGGTTCCGCTGGTAGGATTCTTCTGCAACGGTGAGATCTCCCGCGACCGGCTGTACGGCTACACCGGCGTCCTGACCGTCTTCAGATAGGAGTGTTCCATGGCAAAGGCAGTCCGCTTCCACAAACAGGGTGGTCCCGAGGTCATGCAGTACGAGGATGTCCAGGTCGGCGATCCCGGCGCCGGGCAGGCGCGCATCCGACACACCGCGATCGGCGTCAACTTCGTCGACGTCTATCAGCGTTCGGGTCTTTATCCGATGCAGTTGCCGCAGGTCGCCGGCAACGAAGGCGCGGGCGTGGTCGAGGCGGTCGGGCAGGGCGTCACCGACCTGAAGCCCGGCGATCGGGTCGCCTACACCGGCCTGTCCGGTTCGTACTGTGAGCAGCGCATCGTGCCGGCCGACCGGATGGTCAAGCTGCCGCAGGGCATCTCCGACGAGCAGGCCGCCTCGATGATGCTGAAGGGCCTCACGGTGCACTACCTCATCCACACCACCTATCCCGTAAAGAAGGGCGAGACCGTGCTGTGGCACGCCGCCGCTGGCGGGGTCGGGTCGATCGCCTGCCAGTGGCTGAAGCACCTCGGCGTCTCGGTGATCGGCACCGCCGGTTCGGACGAGAAGTGCGCGCTCGCAAAGGCGCACGGCGCCGAGCACGTCGTCAACTACAGCCGCGAGAACTTCGTCGAGCGCGTGCAGGCGATCACCGGCGGCAAGAAGGTGCCGGTGGTCTACGACTCGGTGGGCAAGAACACCTGGGAAGGGACGCTGGAGTGCCTGCGCCCGCGCGGCCTGATCGTGTCCTTCGGCAACGCCTCGGGACCGGTTCCGCCGGTCAACCTGGCAATCCTCTCGACCAAGGGCTCGCTCTATGTGACCCGGCCAACGCTCGCCACGCACATAGCGAGCCGCGCCGATCTGGTGGAGCGCTCGAACGACCTGTTCGAGGTGGTGAAGAGCGGAAAAGTGAAGATCGAGACCACCAAGCGCTACAAGCTCGCCGATGCGCAGCAGGCGCACCGCGATCTGGAGGGCAGGAAGACGACCGGCTCGATCGTCCTCCAGCCCTAGTTAGAAGCCGGCTGAAAGGCGGCCGCTATTTGATGCCGAGGATGCCCTTGGCCTTGCCGAGGGTGGCCATCGATTCGCTGTGCTTGCCGGCCTTGTGGAGCTGCTCGCCCTCGTCGCGCAGCCGCATCACTTCGGCCTGCTGCTTGGCGTCAAGCTTGGCCTTCGGCAGCGCCGCGTCGATCGCTTTCACCTCGTTGGGGCAGTTGTGCGCCCAGGCCATGGAGGCGAACGCGAGTGCTGCAACGGTCAATGCAATACGCTTCATGTTCCTCTCTCCGTATGGTTCTTGATGTCGCGGGGCTGAGGGCGGGCCTGAAGCGCACCCCGCCCGCGTTCTCAGTATATGGCGACGACGACGCCGGCCGCGACCCGGCGGCGGCCACCGCAGCCGCGGTGCTGGTGCCGATCGTCGACCATCCGTCGGGCCTCACGGTGATCTTCACGCGGCGCACCACGCACCTCAAGGCGCATTCCGGGCAGGTCAGCTTTCCGGGCGGCCGCGCCGAGCCGCAGGACCCGACGCCCGAGTTCACCGCGCTGCGCGAGGCGCAGGAGGAGATCGGCCTCGCCGTCGAGCGCGTGGAGGTGCTCGCGCGCATGCCCGACTACCACACGCGCACCGGCTTCCGGGTCACGCCGGTGGTGGGCCTCGTTACCCCGCCGCTGGCGCTCCATCCGGACTCGCGCGAGGTGGAAGAGGTGTTCGAAGTGCCGCTTGCGTTCCTGCTCGACCCCGGCAACCACCGCACCGAGACCCGCGAGCTGCAGGGACGCACCGTCGGCTACTACGTGATGCGCTACGGGACCCATACCATCTGGGGCGCCACCGCCGGGATGCTGATGAACCTATACCGCCATCTGGCTGAATAGAATGCCGCCATGAGCGTTTTCGCCATCGTGGCCGCGCTGCTGCTCGAGCAATGGCAGCCGCTCCACAGCCGAAAGAGCCTGCAGCCGGTGCTCGAGGCCTGGGCGGCCTGGCTCGAGCACGCGTTCAATGGCGGCGAAAGGAGCCACGGCATGGTGGCGTGGCTGGTGGCGGTGCTGCCGCCGGCGGCGGCCGCGATCGTGATCCACCATCTGCTCGCCTCGGTCCACTTCCTGCTCGCGGCCGCGTTCAACATCGCGGTGCTCTATTTCACCCTCGGCTTTCGCCAGTTCAGCCACCACTTCACGGAGATCCAGCTCGCGGTCAAGTCCGGCGACATCGAGCGCGCGCGGGCGCTGCTCGAAGAGTGGCGCGGCGCCTCGGGCGTGGTGCGCACCCGCGAGGAAGTGATCCGGCTCGCGATCGAGGAGGCGCTGATCGCGTCGCAGCGGCATGTCTTCGGCGTGATTTTCTGGTACGTGCTGCTGCCCGGACCGAGCGGCGCCATCCTCTACCGCCTGGCGGCGTTCCTGCGCGAGCGCTGGCATGCGCTCGGGGGCTTCGGCCGCTTCGCCGAGCACGCCTTCGAGCTGATCGAATGGCCGGCGGTGCGCCTGACCGCGGCCTCGTTCGCGGTGGTGGGCGACTTCGAGGATTCGATCTACTGCTGGCGCACGCAGGCGCGTTCCTGGGCCGAGCCCAACGAGGGCGTAGTGCTCGCCGCGGGCGCCGGCGCGATGGGCCTGCGCCTGGGCATGCCGGTAGTGGAGGTCGAAGGGATGCAGCCTCGCCCAGAGCTCGGCGTGGGCGAGCCGGCCGACGGGCCGTTCCTCGACAGCACCGTGGGCCTGGTCTGGCGGGCGCTCGTGCTGTGGGTGTTCGTGCTGCTCGTGGTCACCGTAGCGCGGCTGCTCTAGGCACGGCAGGTGCTTGAGGTTCTCCGGATGAGACGTTACCGGCGCAAACGATCCATCGCGAAGGCCGCCGACTTGTCGTTTGCCGCACCGCAGGTCGTCGCAATCCGTACCGCGCGCATGCTTGCAGCGGGCATCAACCCGAGTGCGCGCGACCGTCGCGAGTTCGAGCGCATGGGCACGGAGAAGGTCCTGGCGTTCTGGGAATCGATGCAAGCCATGGGGCTGGAGGTGGCGAAAGCGCAGCAACAGTATGCGCTGTACGCGCTGAGCCACTGGTGGTCGCCGTGGGTCAGTCCGTGGTCCGTGGCGGCGAGCGCCACCAAGGTGCTGGAAAAAGGGTTGGGCCCGGTGCACAAGCGCGCGTCGGCCAACGCCCGCAGGCTGCGCAAAATTCGCTGAATCCGAACTAGCTCCGGCGCTGCGCGCCGCAGCGCCAGCACTGGCTGAACTGCGCGCCGAGCGTCTCGCCGCATTCGCAGGTCCAGTCGGGGCCCGCGGGCGGCTTCCAGCGCAAGACCTCCTCCGCTCGGGCAAGATCCGCATCTTCAAGAACCCAGATCTGCGCCTCGCATTCGGCCGGCGGCAGCTCGCCCATGGCGGAGGAGAGATACTGGTTGCGCACCAGCACCTTGATGCCCGCGGCCTCGAGCAGGTTCTTCGCGTGGTGGACGAGCTGCTGGTTGTAGGAGCCGAAGACTCGCTTCACTACGTGGTCTTGAGGCGGGCGATGCGCGCCGCCGCGGGCGGGTGGGAATCGTAGAACGCCGAGTGCACCGGGTCGGGAGTCAGCGTGGCGGCGTTGTCCTTGTAGAGCTTGACCAGCGCCTGCTCGAGGTCCGAGGCGTGCGCATACTGCACGGCGTAGGAATCGGCCTCGAACTCGCGCTTGCGCGAATAGCGGCTCATCAGGGGATCGAGGAAGAAGGTGAACTCCGGGATCGCCAGCAGGAACAGCGCGAGCGCCGCTGCCATGCTCGGCGTGGCGACGCCCAGGCCCGAGAAGAACCACGGCTGGTCGAACACCTGGCCGAGGATCCAGAAGCCCGCGAGGCTGAGCGCCGCGCTGAGCGCGATTCCCTTGGCGATGTGGTGCAGCTTGTAGTGGCCGAGCTCGTGGGCGAGCACCGCCTCGACTTCGGAGATGCTGAGGCGCTGGATCAGCGTGTCGAACAGCACGATGCGCTTGCCGGCGCCGAATCCGGCGAAGAAGGCGTTGCCGTGGCTCGAGCGCTTGGAGCCGTCCATCACGAACAGGCCCCGGTACTTGAAGCCGCACTTGGCGATTAGCGCCGCCACCCGCGCGGAGAGCTCGCCTTCGGTCACCGGGGTGAACTTGTTGAAGAGCGGCAGGATGAGCGCGGGATAGATCATCATGAAGACGACGAGAAACGCGACCAGCAGCACCCACGCGTATACCCACCA
>DASYPG010000611.1:0-1733 GCA_036006885.1 Burkholderiales bacterium
GGCGCACTCGCGCGTGCAGCCCGACACGGCCATCTTGATCTTGTGCGGCGCGCGCAGGCCGCGGTAGCGGTTCTCGATGTCGATCGCCATCGTCACCGAGTCCTGCACGCCGTAGCGGCACCAGGTCGAGCCGACGCAGGACTTCACCGTGCGCAACGCCTTGCCGTACGCGTGGCCGGACTCGAATCCGGCGTCGACGAGCTCGCGCCAGACGTGCGGCAGCTGCTCGACGCGTGCGCCGAAAAGGTCGATGCGCTGCGCGCCGGTGATCTTGGTGTAGAGGCGGTACTTCTTCGCGACCTGGCCGAGCACCACCAGCTTCTCCGGCGTGATCTCGCCGCCTTGCACGCGCGGCACGATCGAGTAGGTGCCGTTCTTCTGCAGGTTGGCGAGGAAATGATCGTTGGTGTCCTGCAGCGGCGCGTGCTTCGGCGCGAGCACCATCTCGTTCCAGCACGAGGCGAGGATCGACGCGACCGCCGGCTTGCAGATGTCGCAGCCGCGGCCCTTGCCGTGGTTCTGGATAAGGGTTTCGAATTCCTTGATCCGGTTGACCCGTACGAGGTGAAAAAGCTGCTGTCGCGAGAACGGAAAGTGCTCGCACAGGTGGTTGTCGACGCTGACGCCCTGCTTCCTCAGCTCGGCGTCGACGATCCGCTTCGCGAGCGGGCCGCAGCCGCCGCAACTGGTTGCAGCTTTTGTGGTTTTCTTTAATGAACCTAAAGAAGTACAACCGGCACGCACCGCGGCGCAGATCTGCCCCTTGGAGACGCTGTTGCACGAGCAGACGAGCGCCGAGTCGGGCAGCAGGTCGACGCCGAGCCCTTTCTTCGCCGTGACGTCGCGCGTCGGCAGGATCAGGTCCTCCGGATGCTCGGGCAGCGGCATCGCGTTCAGCACCAGCTGCAGCAGCGGGCCGTAATCCGAGGTATCGCCGACCAGGATCGCGCCGAGCAGCTGCTTGCGGTCGGCGGAGACGACGAGCTTCTTGTAGACGATCTCGTCGGTGTAGACGTAGCTCGCCGCGTCGCGGGAGGCGGCATGCGCGTCGCCGATCGAGGCGACGTCCACGCCCATCAGCTTGAGCTTGGTGCTCATGTCCGCGCCGAGGAACTGCACGCCCTCCTCGCCCGCGATGTGGCGCGCGGCGACCTCGGCCATCTGGTAGCCGGGGGCGACCAGGCCGAAGATGCGCCCCTGCCACAGCGCGCATTCGCCGATGGCGTAGATGTCCGGGTTCGCCGTCTGGCAGCGGGAATCGATGGCGATGCCGCCACGCTCGCCGACCGGCAGGCCCGCTGCGCGCGCCAGCTCGTCTCGCGGCCGAATCCCCGCAGAAAACACGATGACGTCGGTCTCGAGCGCGGTCCCATCCGCAAAAACCAGCCGGCTACGGCGCTCCGCGCCCGGGAGAATCTCTTTGGTGTTCTTTTGCAGATGGACTACGGCACCCAGCCCTTCGATCTTTTTCCGCAGCAGCCGCCCGGCCGAGTCGTCGAGCTGCGCAGTCATGAGGCGCGGCGCGAACTCGACGATGTGGGTCTCGAGCCCGAGGTCCTTCAGCGCCTTGGCCGCTTCCAGGCCGAGCAGGCCGCCGCCGACGACGGTGCCCACCCTGGAGCGCAGCGCGGTGGCGGTGATCGCCTCGAGGTCCTCGATCGTGCGGTAGACGAAGCAGTCGCGCCGGTCCCTGCCGGGGACAGCCGGCACGAAAGGCGTGGAGCCGGTGGCGA
>DASYPG010000612.1:0-1610 GCA_036006885.1 Burkholderiales bacterium
CTTCATCACCGAGCAGGCCGGCCTCATGGAGCGCCTGTTCTCGGCCTTCCGCATGGTGCTCGCGCCGATCCGCGGCTCGCTCTACATCGTCGTCATCGTCACCTCCGCCGTGTTCGCGATGGCCACCGGGATCGTCGGCGCTGCGGTCACCGTGCTCGGCATCATGGCCGCGCCCATCATGATCAAGACGGGCTACGACGCGAAGCTCTCGGCCGGCGCGATCACCGCCGGCGGCACGCTGGGCATCCTGATTCCGCCCTCCGTGATGCTGATCGTGATGGGGCCGGTGCTCGGCGTGTCGGTGGCCGACCTTTACTCCGCCGCGTTCGGCCCGGGGTTCCTGCTCGCGGGAATCTATCTCGTCTACCTCATCTTGCGCAGCACCATCAACCCGAAGCTCGGCCCGCCGGTGCCAAAGGAAGAGCGCGTCACCGACATCCTGGTGATCGCCAAGGAAGTCGCGATTGGCGTTCTGCCGCTGCTGTTGCTGATCGTCGCCACGCTGGGCTCGATCCTCGCCGGCCTTGCCACGCCGACCGAGGCTTCGGGCATCGGCGCGCTCGGCGCTTTGATCCTCGCGGTCGTCTACCGTCGCCTTACGTTTCCCGGCCTCAAGCGGGCGGTCATCAGCGCGACCCTGACCTCGAGCATGGTGCTGCTGCTCGCCGTCACCTCCAACATCTTCGGCGCGGTGTTCGCGCGCATGGGCACGGCCAACTGGATCACCGACGCGATGGTGTCGCTGCCGGTGCCGCCGCTCGTGATGCTCTCATTCGTGGTCGTGCTGATCTTCCTGCTCGGCTGGCCGTTCGAATGGCCGGCGATCATCCTGGTGTTCCTGCCGATCTTCTATCCCGTGGTCGACGCGCTGCGCCCGGCGCTGTCCAAGTCCTTCGGCATACCGGACGATCTGTTCATGGTGTGGTTCGGCTCGCTCGTCGCAGTCACCATGCAGACCGCTTACCTTTCGCCGCCGGTCGCGATGTCGGCGTACTACCTCAAGCAGGTCGTCAAGGAATGGTCGCTGCTCACGATCTACAAGGGCATGTTCGAGTTCATGGTGCTGCAATGCATCGCCATTGCGGTCGTCATGTTCGTGCCGGGCATCGCGACCTACCTGCCGGAAGCCCTCAGGGCCGAGCAGCAGTCGATCAAGACCGAGGAGGTCGACGACAGCGCGAACCGCCTCGAGGAGGACCCGCTCAAGGCGGGACAGGAACAGCAGGAGGAGGAGGACCCGGGGGCGAGCCAGGAGAAGGAAGAGCCCTCGAACACCAAGAAATAGCGTGGAGTTCGACTTCGATTCGCCAGTCGAGCGCGCCGGCACCTGGAGCACGCGCTGGGAGCGCTATGCGGGGCGCGACGTCATCCCGCTGTGGGTGGCCGATAGCGATTTCCGGGCTGCGCCGGCGGTGCTCGAGGCGCTCGCGGCCCGCGTCGCCCACGGCGTGTTCGGCTACACCACTCCTCCGCCCGCGCTGACCGAGGCGATCTGCGAGCGCCTCGAACGGCGCTACGCCTGGCGCGTCCAGCCCTCGTGGGTGGTTTATCTCTCCGGCGTGGTTCCCGGGCTGCACCTCGCCGCGCGCAAGCTCGTGCCGCCCGACGGC
>DASYPG010000613.1:0-10268 GCA_036006885.1 Burkholderiales bacterium
GACCGATTTCCCCTCCGGCCCGCTGCTCGGCCACCCGGGGGTCATCGCGCTGCCGCACCTGGGCGCCTCGACGCGCGAAGCCGAGGACAACTGCGCCATCATGGTGGTCGACCAGGTGCGCGACTACCTCGAGCAGGGCAATCTGCAGAACGCGGTCAACTTTCCCGACGCGGCGATGCCGCGCGAGGCGCCTTTCCGGCTCGCCATTGCCAACGCCAACGTGCCCGACATGCTCGGCCGCATTTCGCACGCGCTCGGCCGGCGCAAGATCAACATCCACAACATGCTGAACAAGTCGCGGGGCGAGATGGCCTACACCCTGGTCGACGCGGACAGTCCGGTCCCCAACGAGGTCATCAAGGATCTGGCCGACCTCAACGGAGTGCTCTCGGTGCGCTATCTTCCCGTAGATGGCTAGACACCGCCCTGAAGAAGATGTCTGACGAGCTCGACAAGATCCGCAAGGAGATCGACCGGCTCGACGACGAGCTCGCCGCGCTGATCGAGCGCCGCGCCGCGCAGGCGAAGAAGATCGGCGAGCTCAAGGCCGGCGGGGCCGCGTACCGCCCGGAGCGCGAGAGCCAGATCCTCGATCGCGTCGCGAAAGGAAATGGCCTTCTCGCCGGGGAAAGAATGAGCGCGGTGTTCCGCGAGATCATCTCGGCCTGCCGCGGCCTGGAAGAAGCGATCCGCGTGTCCTACCTCGGGCCCGAGGGCACCTTCAGCGAACAGGCGGTGCGCAAGCATTTCGGCGCTGCGGTCGATACCTTGCCGGTCGTCTCGGTGGACGAGGCGTTCCGGCGCTGCGAGTCCGGCGGCGCGCAGTTCACGGTCGTGCCGGCCGAGAACTCCACCGAGGGCGTGGTGGGGCGCACGCTCGATCTGCTCGTCACCACGCCGCTGCGCATCTGCGCCGAGGTGGAGCTTAGGGTTCAACAAAACCTGCTTTCAAAAGAAAGCAATTTAACGGCGATAAAGCGGGTCTATTCGCATGCGCAATCGCTCGCCCAGTGCAACGGCTGGCTGGCGCAGAACCTGCCGGGCGTCGAGCGGGTGCCGGTGGCGTCGAACGCCGAGGCCGCCCGGCGCGCCGCGCAGGAGCCGGGCGCGGCGGCGCTCGCCGGCCAGGCCGCCGGCGAGCGCTACGGCCTGGACGCGCTCGCGCGCTCGATCGAGGACGACCCTAACAACACCACGCGCTTTCTCGTGCTCGGCAACATCGACCCGGCGCCGAGCGGCCGCGACCGCACCTCGCTCGTCATGTCGGCCGAGAACAAGCCCGGTGCCGTGCACGCGCTGCTCACGCCGCTCGCCGCCCACGGCGTGAGCATGAGCCGCATCGAGTCGCGCCCGGCGCGCGCGCGCACCGCGCTGTGGGAATATCTCTTCTTCATCGACCTCGAAGGCCACCAGAAGGACGAACGAGTGGCCGCGGCGCTCGCTGCATTGCGCTCGAAGGCACCTTACCTCAAGATCCTCGGCTCCTACCCGGTCGCAGTTTCATAGGCATGCTCATCGATCCGTGTGAACTTTCGCCGTCGTACGTGCGTTCAATAGCGCCGTACCAACCCGGCAAGCCGATTTCCGAGGTCGCGCGCGAGCTCGGCCTCAAGCAAGAAAACATCATCAAGCTCGCGTCGAACGAGAATCCGCTCGGCATCGGCCCGCGCACGCGGGCGGCGATCGATGCCGCGCTCGCCGAGGTGGCGCGCTACCCCGACGGCGGCGGCTTCGAGCTCAAGCAGGCGCTGTCGAGGCGCTACGGCGTGGACCAATCTTCGATCGTGCTCGGCAACGGCTCGAACGATGTCCTCGAGCTCGTGGCGGGCGCGTTCCTCGGCCCCGGCCGCGCCGCCGTGATGTCGCAGCACGCCTTTGCGGTCTATCCGCTCGCCACGCAAGCGCGCGGCGCGCGCTCGATCGTGGTGCCGGCGAAGAGCTTCGGCCACGACCTCGAGGCGATGGCGCGCGCGGTGGACGACGAGACCTACGCGGTGTGGGTGGCGAACCCGAACAACCCGACCGGGACCTTGGCGCGTCCCGACGAGCTCGAGGCGTTCCTGCGCAAGGTGCCCGAGCGCGTCCTGGTGGTGCTGGACGAGGCCTACAACGAGTACATCCGCGCCGACCTGCGCGCCGACCCGGTGAAGTGGCTGAAGCGCTATCCCAACCTCGTGGTCACGCGCACTTTCTCGAAAGCCTACGGCCTCGCCGGCCTGCGCGTGGGCTACGCGCTCGCGCATCCCTCGGTCGCTGACGTGATGAACCGCGTGCGCCAGCCCTTCAACGTGAACAGCATCGCGCTCGCGGCCGCGGCCGCCGCGCTCGACGACATGGAGTTCGTCGCGCGCAGCTACGCCGTCAACCTGAGCGGCATGCGCCAGCTCGAGGAAGGGGCTGGGGAGCTCGGGCTCGATTACATTCCCTCGCACGGCAACTTCCTCGCGCTCCGGGTCGCCGCAGGAGGGAAATCGGCGACGGAGATCTTCAAGCGGCTCCTGCGCCGCGGCGTGATCGTGCGGCCGGTGGGGGGCTACGGCCTGCCGGAGCACCTGCGCGTCACGGTCGGCACCGCGGCGGAGAACGAACGGTTTCTCGCCGCGCTCACCGCGAGCCTGCGGGAATGACGCGAGGCTAGATGCTGTTCGAGCGCGTCGCCATCCTGGGCGTCGGGCTGATCGGCGGCTCCTTCGCGCTGGCGCTCAAGGAAGCGCGCGCGTGCGCGCACGTGGTGGGCGCGGGTCGCAACAGCGCCAACCTGGGGCTCGCTCTCGAGCGGCGCGTCATCGATTCGATCGCCGCCGACGCGGTCGCCGCCGCGCACGGCGCCGACCTCGTGCTTCTCGCCGCGCCGCTCGCGCAGTTTCCGAAGCTCTTCCGCGACATCGCCCCGGTGCTCGGCCCGAAGGCCGTCGTGACCGACGGCGGCAGCACCAAGCGCGACGTGGTCGCGGCGGCGCGCGCCGCGTTGGGACGCAGGATCGGCCAGTTCGTGCCGGCGCACCCGATCGCCGGCGGCGAGAAAAGCGGCGCCGGCGCCGCGAACGCCGAGCTGTTCCGCGGCAAGCGGGTGATCATGACTCCGCTCGGCGAGAATTCCGACTCGACCTTGAGGAAAGTCGAGGATGCTTGGTCGGCCTGCGGCGCGCGCGTCACGAGCATGGATGCCGAAGAGCACGACGCGATCCTCGGCGCGGTGAGCCACCTTCCGCACGTGCTCGCGTTCGCGCTGGTGCATGAGCTTGCCTCGCGGGACAACGCCGCGCAGCTTTTCGGCTACGCTGCCGGAGGCTTTCGCGACTTCACGCGCATCGCCTCCAGCCACCCGG
The DNA here is from genome assembly GCA_036006885.1 of Burkholderiales bacterium. Classification (GTDB taxonomy): domain Bacteria; phylum Pseudomonadota; class Gammaproteobacteria; order Burkholderiales; family SG8-39; genus SCGC-AG-212-J23. The sequence continues at coordinate 3,330 of DASYPG010000613.1, forward strand.
AAATGTGGCGCGACATCTGCATCGCCAACCGCGACCGCCTGCTCGACGAACTGAAGAACTATCGCGGAGCGCTCGATGCCATGGCCAAGCTTCTGGAAGCGGGCGACGCCGCGGGCCTGGAAAAAGTGTTCGCCGAGGCGCGCGAGGCGCGCGAGCGATGGATTCAATCGAGCTGAAGCCGCTCGGCCGCGCTCGCGGAAGCGTGCAGTTGCCGGGCTCGAAGAGCATCTCCAACCGCGTGTTGCTGCTCGCCGCGCTCGCGCAGGGCGCGACCGAGATCGGCGGCCTGCTCGACGCCGACGACACCCGCGTCATGCAGGAGGCTTTAAAGAAATTAGGGGTGAAATTCTCAGAGGCGCGAGTCGAGGGGGTCGGGGGAGCCTTTCCGGTTAAGAAAGCCGACCTCTTTCTCGGCAACGCCGGCACTGCGTTTCGCCCGCTCACCGCCGCGCTCGCCCTCTCCAACGGCGAGTACCGGCTGTCCGGCGTGCCGCGCATGCACGAGCGCCCGATCGCCGACCTGGTCGACGCGCTGCGCGGCATCGGGGCGCGCATCGACTACCTCGGAGAGGAGGGCTATCCGCCTTTGCACGTGAAACCGGCCAAGGTCGTTCCCTCCCTGGTGAAGGTCAACGGCGAAGTGTCCTCGCAATTCCTGAGCGCGCTGCTCATGGCGCTGCCGCTGGCCGGCGCCGCCTCGCGCATCGAGGTCGCGGGGGAGCTCGTTTCCAAGCCGTATGTCGAGATCACGCTGAGCGTGATGCGGCGCTTTGGGGTTGAAGTGAAAAGAATCGGGTGGGAGCGGTTCGAGGTGCCGGCCGCGGCCTATCGCTCCCCGGGAAAGATCGCGGTGGAGGGCGACGCCTCGTCGGCGTCTTACTTCCTCGCCGCCGGCGCGATCGGCGGTGGGCCGGTGCGCGTCGAGGGCGTCGGTCGCGGCAGCGTGCAGGGCGACGTGCGCTTCACCGAGGTCCTCGAACGGATGGGCGCGCGCGTGGCCCTCGAGGAGAACGCCATCGAGGTGTCCAATCCTCGAAGGAAGCTGAACGCCTTCGACCTGGACCTCAATCACATTCCCGACGCCGCGATGACCGCGGCGGTGCTGGCGCTCTTCGCCGACGGAACGAGCAGGTTGCGCAACATCGCCAACTGGCGCGTCAAGGAGACCGATCGCCTCGCAGCCATGGCTACGGAGCTTCGCAAGCTCGGCGCCGAGGTGGAAGAGGGCGCGGACTCCCTGCAAATCGTTCCGCGTCCGATCAACGGCGGCATCAGAATCGACACGTACGACGACCACCGAATGGCGATGTGCTTCTCGCTGGTGGCGCTCGCGGGCGTCCCGGTGATCATCAACAACCCCGCCTGCGTCACCAAGACCTTCCCGGGGTTTTTCGATTCCTTGAAAAAGATCCTGTCGTGAGCGTCCCGGTCATCGCCATCGACGGGCCCTCGGCGTCGGGGAAGGGGACGATCGCCAAGCGGGTGGCGCAGGCGCTTGGCTTCCACTACCTCGAGAGTGGGGCGCTGTACCGGCTCGTGGCCCTTCTCGCGCTGCGGCAGGACTTGGAGGACGAGGCGCGCCTGGCCGAGGCCGCCGAAAACATGGACGTCGAGTTCTCAGGAGACGAAATAATCCTTGAAGACCAAGAGGTTAGCCAGCATATCCGGCATGAGGCGGTGGGCAACCGGGCCTCCGAGGTGGCGCGAGTGCCCGCCGTGCGGCGGGCGCTGCTCGCGCGCCAGCGTGCCTTCCGACACCCGCCGGGCCTGGTCGCCGACGGGCGCGATATCGGGACTGTTGTTTTTCCGGATGCGGACCTCAAGATCTTCTTGACAGCGAGCCCGGAAGTGCGCGCCGAACGGCGCTATAAGCAGTTGATAGAAAAAGGAATCAGTGCTAATCTGCGCGCCCTTTCCCGTGATCTGGCGGAGCGGGATACGCGCGATGTAAATCGCCCGGTCGCCCCGCTGGTTCCGGCGCCTGATTCGCAAGTGCTCGATTCTTCGGCGCTTTCGATCGAGGCAGTGGTGGAGCGCATCTTGCGGCTCTACCGCGACATGAGTTCGGGTGGGCGGGGCTAACGCCCCGTCCGGTGATCAACGAGACCCGCGGAGCGCAAGCTTCCGGTTTGCATAGGTTTTTTCTTACATGGCCAGCATTTCCCCCGCTGCACAGAAGTCTGGTTCCCATCCCGCCGAGTCCTTCGCGGCGCTGTTCGAAGAGAGTCTCAACCGCAAGGAAATGCGGATCGGCGAAGTCATCACCGCTGAGGTCGTCAACGTCGACGACAACTTCGTGGTGGTCAACGCGGGGCTGAAGTCCGAGAGCATCATCCCGGTAGAAGAGTTCCGCAACGACGCCGGCCAGGTCGAGGTCAAGGTCGGCGACTTCGTCAGCGTCTCGATCGAGGCGCTGGAGGATGGCTTCGGCGCCACCCGGCTGTCGCGCGACAAGGCGAAGCGCATGGCGGCGTGGCTCGAGCTGGAAAAAGCGCTCGAGACCGGCGAGAAGATCGAAGGCATGATCACCGGCAAGGTAAAAGGCGGCCTGACCGTCATGGCGAAGGGCATCCGCGCCTTCCTCCCCGGCTCGCTCGTCGACCTGCGGCCGGTGAAGGACACCACGCCCTACGAGGGCAAGTCGATGCAGTTCAAGGTCATCAAGCTCGACCGCAAGCGGAACAACGTGGTGGTGTCGCGCCGCGCGGTGCTCGAGGAGACCGCAGGCGCCGAGCGCGAGCAGCTCCTCGCCTCGTTGCAGGAGGGCGCCACCGTCAAGGGCATCGTCAAGAACATCACCGACTACGGCGCGTTCGTCGACCTCGGCGGCATCGACGGCCTGCTGCACATCACCGACCTCGCGTGGCGGCGCGTGAAGCATCCGTCCGAGGTGCTGAACGTGGGCGACGAGGTCACCGCGAAGGTCCTCAAGTTCGATTCGGAGAAGAACCGCGTGTCGCTCGGCCTCAAGCAGCTCGGCGAGGATCCCTGGGTCGGCATTGGCAGAAGGTACCCCCAAGGAACCAGATTGTTTGGAAAAGTGACCAATCTGACCGACTACGGCGCGTTCGTCGAGGTGGAGTCCGGCATCGAGGGCCTGGTGCACGTCTCGGAGATGGACTGGACCAACAAGAATGTGCACCCGTCGAAGGTGGTGCAGGTCGGCGACGAGGTCGAGGTGATGATCCTCGAGATCGACGAGGAGCGCCGCCGCATCTCGCTCGGCATGAAGCAGTGCATGCCCAACCCGTGGGAAGACTTCGCTCGCGAGTACAAGAAGGGCGACAAGGTGAAGGGCCAGATCAAGTCGATCACCGACTTCGGCGTGTTCGTCGGGCTGCCGGGCGGCATCGACGGCCTGGTGCACCTCTCGGACCTCTCCTGGGCCAGCGCCGGCGAGGAGGCGGTGAAGAACTTCAAGAAGGCCGAGGAAGTCGAGGCGGTGGTGCTGTCGATCGACGTCGAACGCGAGCGCATCTCGCTTGGCGTCAAGCAGCTCGAGGGCGACCCGTTCACCAATTTCATCGCCAGCCACGAGAAGAACAGCGTGGTGAGCGGGAAGGTGAAATCGATCGACGCCAAGGGCGCGGTGATCGAGCTGGGCGGCGACGTCGAGGGGTATCTGCGCGCCTCGGAGTTCTCGCGCGACCGCATCGACGACCTGCGCTCGCACCTCAACGAGGGCGACACCGTGCAGGCCATGATCATCAACGTGGACCGCAAGAACCGCTCGATCAACCTCTCGGTGAAGGCGAAGGACCTCTCCGAGGAGACCGAGGCCATGAAGCAGCTGCGCACCGAGAACGCGGCAGCGAGCGCCGGCGCCACCAACCTCGGGGCCCTGCTGCGCGCCAAGCTCGACAAGGGCAACACCCCGCAACAATAGCGCGAAGACGAGCCAAGGACTGCCATGGAGGGGGGAAGGGTCGCCATGACGAAGTCGGAACTGATCGCGCGGCTGGCGCAACGCTACCCGCAGCTGGTGGCGAAGGACGCGGAGTACGCGGTCAAGATGATCCTCGATGCGATGACCCACGCGCTGCTCGCGGGCAACCGCATCGAGATCCGCGGCTTCGGCAGCTTCGGCCTGAACTACCGGCCGCCGCGCACCGGCCGCAACCCGAAGTCGGGCGAGAAGGTGCAGGTGCCGGAGAAGTACGTGCCGCACTTCAAGGCGGGCAAGGAGCTGCGCGAGCGCGTCGACCAGGCGACCGAGGAGGCCGCGGCGGCCGAGCCGCAGCGCGCCTCGCAGCCCGTCCGCTAAGGCGCCGAACCGGGCAGCATGCGTATCGTCACCTGGACGATCCGCCTCCTGGTGTTCGTGCTGCTGGTCGCGTTCGGCGCCAAGAACGCCGATCCCGTCACCCTGCGCTTCTACTTCGACCTGTCGATCCACACGCCGCTGATCCTGGCGCTGTTCACCGCTTTCGCCGCGGGCGCGTTCTTCGGCGTGCTGGCCCTTCTCGGCAGGGTGCTGCGCCAACGCAGGGAGATTGCTTCTTTGAAGCGAAAAGCAGCTCCGGGCGAACCGCCGCCGCCGATCATGATGCCGCCGGTCTAGGCCATGGAGTTCGAATACTGGTGGCTGCTGGGCTTTCCCCTCTTTTTCGGCCTGGGCTGGATCGCGGCGCGCATCGACATCCGCCAGATCGTGTCCGAGTCGCGCGCCCTGCCGAGCTCGTACTTCAAGGGGCTCAACTTCCTTCTGAACGAGCAGCCCGACAGGGCGATCGAGGCGTTCATCGAGGTGGTGAAGGTCGACCCCGAGACCATCGAGCTGCACTTCGCGCTCGGCAGCCTGTTCCGCCGGCGCGGCGAGTACGATCGCGCGATCCGCATGCACCACAACCTGTTCGAGCGCCCCGGGCTCGGCGCCGACCAGAAGCTGATGGCGCTCGCCGAGCTCGGCCAGGACTACCTCAAGGCAGGAATCCTCGACCGCGCGGAAGAGGTGTTCAAGAAGCTCGAGAAGAGCCCGCAGGCCGCCGCGGCGCGGCGCCACCTGCTCGAGATCTACGAGCAGGAGAAGGACTGGGACCGCGCGATCGAGATGACCAAGCTGGTCCAGCCCGATCCGCGCGATCTCGCCCAGTATTACTGCGAGCTCGCCGCCGTCGACTCGGCCGAATCGCGGCCCGACGCCGCCCGCCGGCACCTCGAGGCGGCGCTGGAGGCGAACCGCAAGTGCGTGCGCGCGAGCCTGCTGCTCGGCGACCTGGAGAAAAGCCAGGGCAACCTGGACCAGGCGATGGAGCACTGGAAGCGCGTCGAATCGCAGAACCCGGCGTACCTCGCGCTGGTGGCGCAGCGCCTGCTCGACGCCTACCGCGAAACCGCGCGCGACGAGGAGGGCCTCACGCTCCTCACCGGCTACCTCGAACGCTACCCCTCGCTCGATCTTCTCGACACCCTGTTCCAGCAGACGCTGGCAGCGAAAGGACCCGAGCAGGCTTACGCGCTGGTGCGCGACGAGCTCAAGCGCAATCCCACGCTGCTCGGCCTCGACCGCCTCCTGGAGGCGCAGATCATCGCCGCGGGCTCGCCCGACAAGCGCAGAGACCTGGAGCTGGTGCGCAGCCTGGTGCATGGGCATACCCGCCGCCTGGCGCGCTATCGCTGCGAGACCTGCGGCTTCAAGGCGCGCCAGTTCCACTGGCGCTGCCCCGCCTGCGGCGGCTGGGAAACCTACCCCCCGCGGCGCACCGAAGAGTTCGACCTAACCCCGTGAAGGACGCACATGAATGTCACTGTCGTAGGAACCGGATACGTCGGGCTGGTCTCAGGCGCCTGCCTCGCCGACGCCGGCAACTCGGTGTTCTGCCTCGACCTGGACGAGCGCAAGATCGGCCTGCTGAACCAGGGCAAGATCCCGATCTTCGAGCCCGGGCTCGACGCGGTCGTGCAGAGAAACGAGCAGGCCGGGCGGCTGCGCTTCTCCACCGACGTGGCGGCGAGCGTGGCGCACGGCGAGCTGCAGATCATCGCGGTCGGCACGCCGCCCGGCGAGGACGGCTCGGCCGACCTGCAGCACGTGGTGGCCGCGGCGCGCGCGATCGGCCGGCACATGCAGGGCTACAAGGTGGTGGCGACGAAATCCACCGTCCCGGTCGGAACCGCGGACAAAGTTCGCCTTGCCATTGAAGAAGAGTTGAAACGCCGGGGCGAGCGCGTCGATTTCTCGGTGGTCTCCAACCCGGAGTTCCTCAAGGAGGGCGCGGCGGTCGAGGACTTCATGCGCCCCGACCGCGTGGTCGTCGGCGCCGAGGACGAGCGCGCCATCGCCATGCTGCGCCAGCTCTACGCGCCGTTCCAGCGCAACCGCGAGCGCATCATGGTGATGGGCGTGCGCTCCGCCGAGCTCACCAAGTACGCCGCCAACGGAATGCTCGCCACGCGCATCTCTTTCATGAACGAGCTCGCCAACCTCGCCGAGGCGATCGGCGCCGACATCGAGGAAGTGCGCCGCGGCATCGGCTCCGATCCGCGCATCGGCTACCAGTTCTTGTATCCCGGCGCCGGCTTCGGCGGCTCGTGCTTCCCGAAAGACGTGAAGGCGCTGCAGCGGACCGCCACCGAGGCGGGCAAGCCGCTGCGCGTGATCAACGCGGTCGAGGCGGTCAACGACGCGCAGAAGCACGTGCTCGCCGCGAAGGTCGCCCGGAAGTTCGGCGCCAACCTCCACGGCAAGACCTTCGCGCTCTGGGGGTTGGCGTTCAAGGCGAACACCGACGACATGCGCGAGGCGGCGAGCCGCACGGTGATCGCCGACCTCACCGGCGCCGGCGCCTCGGTGCGCGCCTACGATCCCGCCGCGGGGCACGAGGCGAAAGCGATCTTCAAGGGAAGCAAGACGGTGACGATCGTCGACTCTGCGTCTGCGGCGCTCGAAGGCGCCGACGCGCTCATCATCGTTACCGAGTGGCAGGAATTCCGTAGCCC
>DASYPG010000614.1:0-2854 GCA_036006885.1 Burkholderiales bacterium
CGCGGCGCCGAGCTCGTCATCCACAACGCGGATTTCGACGTCGAGTTCCTCGACATGGAGCTCGCACGCGTCGGGCTGCCGCCGCTTTCCGCGCACGTCGCGAAGGTCACCGACTCGCTCGCCTTCGCCAAGGAACTTCACCCGGGACGGAAGAACTCGCTCGATGCGCTGTGCGAGCGCTATTTCGTCAACCACGCCAACCGCACGCTGCACGGGGCGCTCCTGGACGCACGCCTGCTCGCCGAGTGCTACCTCGCGATGACGCGCGGACAGGAAAGCCTGATGATGGAGCTCGATGCGCCGGCGGCGGCGGCCGCCGCGGCCGCGAGCCTCATCCTGGACGTCTCCAAGCTGATCGTGCAGCGTGCGAGCGCCGACGAGGCCGCGGCGCACGAGAAGTATCTCGACGCGCTGGAGAAGGACGCCAAGGGGCCGAGCGTGTGGCGGCGCCTTTTAGCTGTTTGAGCTGAAAATCGGGGTTTGACCCCGATTCTTCCCCGGCGCGGCCTGCGGCATCCACTCCGCGTCGGCGAGCGCGCGGCGCGCTCCCGGCAGCGTCACCTGGTAGTCGATGAGATAGACCGCGAGATCGTCGCCGTGGTCGTCCAGGTGCTTCTGTTCCAGCACGTGCACGAACGAGCGCTCGAGCTTCGGCGCGCGGGCGTTGCTCGCCTTGACGTAGAGCTCGAAGTAGTGCCGCCCGGTCCCGATCGAGAACGGCGCCGTGCGCGCCCGCTCGGCGACGTCGAACAGGACGAACTTGGAGAGGGAGCGCCGCGCGTCGAGCGCGAAGCCGATGAAGGGCTCGATGCACTCCTCGCTGAGGCAGCGGCGCGCATGGATGAAACGCTGCATGTCGACCTCGGCCACCGGAGAGAAGAGCACCGGGTGGTCTGCCTGGGCTTCGGGCGTCACACGCAGCGCCACCCATTCGATGACGCCGCCGGCGTGGCCGGCGTTCGAGAAGTGCAGCGGCAGGAGCAGGCGCACCCGGCCGCCCGGCCGGCTCTCGCGCGGCAGGATCACGTCTCCGCCGACGACCTCGGGGCAGAATTCGAGCTTGCGCATCTTCAGCGCCGTCAGCCCGGCCAGGGCGAGCGCGAGGAGCGAGACCGCTAGCGCGACGAATTCCATCTTCGCTATTCCAGGCGAGCCGGCGTGAACCGTCCACCGCCGCGGCGCGGCGTTCGGCCTATGCGGCGCCTTCGCCGGCGTCATATTCGCAGGGCGGCGGCTATACTGCGCGCATGGCTGCGAAGCCCAATGCCTACGCGCAGGACCTGGACAAGAGCCGCGCCAACCACGTGCCGCTGACGCCGCTCTCGTTCATCGAGCGCTCGGCGCGCGTCTATCCCGGACGGCCTTCGGTCGTGCACGGCGCAGCGCGCTACACCTGGAGCGAGACCTACGCGCGCTGCCGGCGGCTCGCCTCGGCCCTCGCGCGGCGCGGGATCGGCAAGGGCGACACGGTGGCGGTGATGCTGCCGAACATCCCGGCGATGTACGAGGCGCATTTCGGCGTCCCGATGTGCGGCGCGGTGCTGAACACGCTCAACACCCGGCTCGACGCCGAGGCGCTGGCGTTCATGCTGCGGCACGGCGAGGCGAAGGTCCTGATCACCGACCGCGAGCTCTCGCCCGCGATCGAGAAGGCGCTCGCCGCCGTCGACCCCAAGCCCTATGTGATCGACGTCGACGACCCCGAGTATTCGGGCCCCGGCCGGCGGCTTGGCGGGACCGACTACGAAAGCTTCCTCCAGAGCGGAGACCCCGAGTACGCCTGGATCTGGCCCGAGGACGAGTGGGAGGCGATCTCGCTCAACTACACCTCGGGCACCACCGGCGATCCGAAAGGGGTGGTGTACCACCACCGCGGCGCCTACCTCAACGCCGTGTGCAACATCGTCACCTGGAGCATGCCGCAGCACGCGGTCTACCTCTGGACGCTGCCGATGTTCCACTGCAACGGCTGGACCTTTCCGTGGACCCTGGCGGCGAACGCCGGAACCAATGTTTGCCTCCGCCGCGTGGAAGCGGAAAAGATTTTTAGCCTGATCAAGCAATACAAGGTCACGCACTACTGCGGCGCGCCGATCGTCCACAGCATGCTCATCAATGCCCCCGACGAGCTGAAGACGGGGATCGACCACAAGGTGCACGCCATGGTGGCCGCCGCGGCGCCGCCCGCGGCGATGATCGAGGGCATGGAGCGCATGGGCTTCGACATCACCCACGTCTACGGCCTGACCGAGGTCTACGGCCCGGCCACCGTGTGCGCCAAGCACGAGGAATGGAACGCGCTCGACATCGGCGAGCGCACGCGCCTGAATGGCCGCCAGGGCGTGCGCTACCTGATGGAGGAGGGCCTGAGCGTCATGGATCCCGAGACCATGCGGCCGGTCCCCGCCGACGGCGAGACCATGGGCGAGATCATGTTTCGCGGCAACATCACCATGAAGGGCTACCTCAAGAACCCGGAGGCGACGCAGGCGGCGTTCGCCGGTGGCTGGTTCCATTCCGGCGACCTGGCGGTGGTGCAGCCCGACGGCTACGTGAAAATCAAGGATCGCTCCAAGGACATCATTATCTCGGGCGGCGAGAACATCTCCTCGCTGGAAGTGGAGGACGTGCTCTACCGCCACCCGGCGGTGCTTGCGGCGGCGGTGGTCGCCAAGCCCGACGAGCGGTGGGGAGAGACGCCGTTCGCGTTCGTCGAGCTCAAGCCGGGCGCAAGCGTCACGGAAATGGACGTCATCCACTTCTGCCGGGCGCATCTCGCCAGGTTCAAGGTGCCGCGCGCGGTGGTGTTCGGCGAGCTGCCCAAGACCTCGACCGGCAAGATCCAGAAGTTCCT
>DASYPG010000615.1:0-6361 GCA_036006885.1 Burkholderiales bacterium
CAGCCGCTCTTCGACGCTCATCGCCCGGATGGCGGAGCCGGCATACTCGATCACGTGACCGACGGCGCCGCCGGCGCCGATCTTCGCGATGATCGCGAGGATCACGTCCTTGGCGCTGACGCCATCCGGGCGGCGACCCTCGACCGAGATGCGCATGGTCTTCTGCGGCGCCTGCCACAGGGTCTGGCTGGCCAGCACGTGCTCGTTCTCGGACTGGCCGATGCCGAAGGCGAGCGCGCCGAGGGCGCCGTGCGTCGAGGTGTGGCTGTCGCCGCAGACGAGGACGAAGCCCGGCAGCGTGATGCCCTGCTCCGGGCCCACGATATGGACGATCCCCTGGCCCGGGTCACCCATCCGGAAGTGCGGAATCTCGTGCTCGAGCACGTTCTGGCTGAAGGTCTCGACCATGCGGCGGATCTCCGGGGTGGGCGCATCGGCGGGCGAGCGGCTGACCGTGGGCACGTAATGGTCGGGCGTGCCGAAGGTCTGTTTCGGCCGGCGAACCTGCGCCCCGCGGCGCTTCAGGCTGGCGAACGCGTGGAACGACCCGTCGTGGATAATGTTCCGGTCGACATAGAGCAGGCATTGCCCTTCGCGGCGCAGCACCACGTGCCGCTGCCAGATCTTTTCGAACAGGGTGCGCGGAGTATCCATGGCCAAGGTGCTGGTGATCGTACCGTTCCCGATGAGCGAGGAGAACCGCCGCGCGCGCGAAGCGCAGCTCGACGCGGTGCGGCTCGGACCGGGGCTCGAGTTCCACTTCCGGCCGGTGCGCGCCGCTCCCGCGAATTATACGAGCGAGCACGACTCGGTCCTGGCCGATGGGTCGATCCTCGATGCATGCAAGCACGCGCAGGCCGAGGGCTACGCGGCAGTGTGCATCGACACCATGAGCGATTCCGGCCTCGCCGCGGCGCGCGCGCTGCTCGACATCCCGGTGATCGCGCCCGGGCGCGCCTCCATGCTCACGGCGTTGATGCTGGGCGAGCGCTTCTCGATTCTCATCATGTGGGAGCGTTGGCGCCACCTGTACCGCAAGACCGTCGCCGAGCTCGGTCTCGGCGCGCGCTGCGCCTCGATCCGCTCGATCGGCGTCGCGCCCGACAACCAGACGCTGCTCGCGGGCAAGGAAGATCAGGTGTTTCCGCTGCTGCTCACCGCCGCGCAGCGCTGCATCGAACAAGACGGCGCCGAGGTCCTCCTGCTCGGATCCACCACCATGCACCAGGCGCATGCCTACCTGGCGGCGCGCCTGCCGGTGCCGGTGATCAACCCCGGGCCGCTCACCTACAAGCTGGCCGAGTGCGCGCTCGCGCTGGGCTTGCGCCACAGCCGCAAGGCATTTCCGCAGCCGCTCGTACCGCGCACCGATCTGATCGACGCCATGTTCGCCAACCTGGGACGCTAGCCATGCCCAAGATCCTCGTCATCGTTCCCTTCGCCCTCGATGAAGCGGGCGTCGCGCGGCGAAAGAACCAGCTCAAGGCGGTGCGCCTCGATCCGCAGAGCGAGTTCCACTTCCGCCCGGTGAAGGCCGGCCCGACCTCGTTCATGAGCCCGCACGACTGGACGCTGATGGATCTCGCCATCTTCGAGGCCGGCGCCGAGGCCCAGGCCGAGGGCTACGACGCGGTTTGCATCGACACCATGAGCGATTCGGGCATGGCGGCGCTGCGCTCGGTGCTCGACATCCCGGTGGTCGCGCCGGGCAAGGCCTCGATGCTGTTCGCGCTCACGCTGGGCTCGAAGTTCTCGGTGCTCGCGCAATGGCCGCCGGCCATCGTGCGCTACAGGAAGGCGCTGGCGGAATACGGCCTCGCCCCGCACTGCGCTTCGGTGCGCTCCTTCGAGGTCCCGCCGGATTTCGATTCGCTCCTCGATGGCAAGCAGGAGAGCGTGTTCCCGAAGATGCTGGAGGTCTGCATGCGCTGCATCGAGCAGGACGGCGCGGACGTGATCTGCCTGGGCTCGACCACGATGCACCAGGCCGCCGCCTGGCTCGCCGAGCGCCTACCGGTCCCCCTGGTGAATCCCGGTCCGCTGACCTACAAGCTGGTCGAGTCGCTGCTCGCGCTGAAGCTCGCCCACAGCCGGGCCTGCTACCCGAAGCCGCAGGTACCGAAGCTCGGCATGCTTCACGCCATGCTCGACGCCGCAGCCGCCGTCCCGGCGATGCGTCCGAGCGTGACCGCGGTGAGCAAGCCGCCGCCGGAGAAGTAGCCCCAGCTCGACGGCCCCGAAAGCCCTCGCGCCGCGCCGCCCCCGGCAAACAGGTTCGGCAAAGGGCTGCCGTCCTTCCGCAGCACCCGCGCGGTCTTGTCGACGACGAGACCGCCCTGCGTATGGAACAGCGCGCCGGTGACCTTGACGGCGCAGAACGGCGCGCCGAGCGGCTGCGTGCCCTTGAAGCCCCGGCCCCAGCGATCCTGCTCGCCGGAGACCCGCAGGCGGTCGACCTCCCGGTTGGTGCGCTCCAGAGCTTCCGGCGGTATCGCCATCAGCGCGGCCAGCTCGCGCAACGTCGCCGCCTTTCGGATGCCGCCCAGCGAACGGATCTCCTCGTAGTCGGTAAATCCGAGAATCGGGCGCTCGCGCGCTTCGTCGAACACGTTCCAGGCCAGGCGCTCGGGCTGCGCGATGACCTCCACCGCCTGCTCCGAATAGCCGCGCACCTCGTTCGAGAAGCGCTCGCCGCACAGGTTGACCTGGTAGCCGCCGTTGGTCAGAAGGCCCCAGTTCACCGGGTTGCCGTAGGGCACGGCTACCGCGCCGTGCCCCTGGTAGCTGCCCAGGTCGGCGACCGCGGCACCCAGCTCGAATCCCCAGCGCACCGCGTCGCCCTTGTTGCCGACGTGGCCCGAGAACTCGGCATCTGCCATCTCGGGGATATGCTGTCGCACCATCTCGCGGTTGCCGCCGAAGCCGCAGCACGCGAGCACCAGCGCGCCGCAACCGAGCGTCTCCGCGCTGCCGTCCGGGCGCGCGAAGCGCACGCCGAGGATCCTGCCGCGGTCGGAAATGAGATCCGTGGCGAGCGCGTCGGCGACGATGTCGATTCCCTGGGCGCCGGCCGAGGCGAGCAACGCGCCTTCCAGCTCCTCGCCGGTCCGGTGCGGCGTGCCGTGCATGCGCAGCACGGAGTGCCCGGGGTAAAGGAAGCCTTCGACCAGCTTGAATTGCACCCCCTGGCGCTCGGCCAGCCACTCCACGGTGGGCCCGGAGGCGCGCGCGATGGTGTCGACCATGGCGCGATCGGTCTGACCCTTGGCCTTGCGCCAGATGTCCTCGGCCAGCAGCTCGGGCGAGTCTTCGATTCCGAGCGCTCGCTGGAAGCGCGTGCCGGCGGCGGGGATGAGGCCGGTCGAGAGCGCGGTGCTGCCCGAGGGGCGGGGGTCGCGCTCAAGCACCAGTACTTCGGCGCCCGCTTCCTTGGCGGCGAGCGCCGCGCTCAGGCCGCAGGCGCCGGCGCCGATGACCACGACCGGCACCGAGTACTCGAAGCTCACGCGTCGACCCCTTCGATGCGCGGGTTGCACGGCGCCGCGACGAGCAGGCGTACCTCCTGTGCGGTGATCAGCTCGCGCGCCTTCCTCAGATAGGCCGCGAACGCCGGATCCTTGTACAAAGCCGCGCGTCGCCGCTCGCGCTCGCCCGCATCCGCGTAGCCGAACATCATGATGATCTGGTTGATGTTGGGGCCGATCTCGGTGCGGTACAGGCCCATGAAATTGCCGAGGATGCGCTGCTGCGGCTCGAGTCCTGCCTGCTCGAACAGCTCGAGGAAGGTCTGCACGGCGCCCACCTTCAGCGTGTAGGCGCGAAAATCCACCACCATGAACTCTCTCCTGCAGATGATCGGGTCGGAGTTCGTATGCTAATTTAGTACCTATGTTTCAGGTGAACCGGCTGGGCCGGACGTTCTTCGCCGAAGTGCTCGGCCTCGATCTTTCGCAGCCGCTCGACGACGCGACCTTCGCGCAGGCGAGAGCGGCGCATCTCGAGCACGGCGTGCTGGTGTTTCGCGACCAGCGTCTCACCCCCGAGCAGCATATCGCTTTCTCCGCGCGCTTCGGTTCGCTGCAGATCCATCCCATGGGCCAGTTCAACCTCGAAGGCGCGCCGCAGATCCTGCTCGTGTCCAATGACAAGCACGCCGATGGCCGCCCGGTCGGAATCGCCGACGCCGGCCGCTATTGGCACACCGACATGTCGTACATGCAGGAGCCCGCGCTCGGCTCGCTGCTCTATGCGCGTGCGATCCCGGCGCAGGGCGGCGACACCCTGTTCTGCGACATGACGGCGGCCTGCCGGGACCTCGCGCCGGAAATGCTGCGCAAGCTCCTCGGGCACCGCGTGGTGCATCACTTCGCGAGCCGCTGGGCGCGCGAGTCGGCGAAGTACGGCGTGCGTCCGGCGCAGACGAAAGCGGAGCAGGAGCGCAGTCCGCCGGTCGAGCACCCGATGATCCGCACCCATCCCGAGACCGGCGCGCCTGCGATCTACGCCGGCGGCTTTGCCGTCGAGGTGAAGGGGCTGCCCGAGGACCAATCCAGGGCCCTGCTCGATTGGGTCGAGGCCTGGGTGACGCAGCCGAAGTATGTGCAGCGCCACCGCTGGTGCCTGCACGACCTCGTGTTCTGGGACAACCGGCGCGTCATGCACCATGCCACGGAGTATCCGGAGAGCCAGCGCCGGCACATGCACCGCACCACCGTGAAGGGCAATGCGCCCTTCCTCGACGCTCAGTACTTGGCGCGCGCGCTGTCCGCCACGCCGTAGCGCGCCTCGAGCTCCTGCACCTCGGGCATGCCGAGCAGGTCGAAAAATTCCCGGAAGCTCGGCACCTCGCGCGCGACGTTGGCGATGCTGCCGGTCTGCTTGAGCTCGGCGAGGACCTCGCTCGCGGCGCGGATCGCGGCGAGCATCATCCAGTTAGGATAGATGATGAGCTTGAAGCCCAGGCGCTCGATCTCGGCGCGGCCGAGAAACGGCGTCTTGCCGCTGGTGGCCATGTTGTAGAGGAGCGGCGCCTCGAGGCGCGGCGCGATCTTGGGCAACTGCTCCGCGCTCGGGGCCTCGACGAACAGCACGTCCGCGCCGGCTTCGCGGTAGCGCGCCGCGCGCTCGAGCGCCGGCTCGAATCCCTCCACCGCGATCGCATCGGTGCGCGCGATCAGCACGAAGTCTCCATCGGCGCGCGCGTCGACGGCGGCGCGAATCTTGGCCTCCATCTCCTCGACCGGCACCAGCTGCTTGCCGGCGAGGTGCCCGCAGCGCTTGGGCAGGACCTGATCCTCGATGTGAACCGCGGCAGCGCCGGCGCGCTCGTACGCCTGCACGGTGCGCCGCACATTGAGCACGCCGCCGTACCCGTTGTCGGCGTCGGCGATCAGCGGCAGGCCGGCGGCCTCGGCGATACGGGCTGCGTTGTCGACCATTTCGGTCATCGTGAGCAGGCCGACGTCGGGCATGCCCAGGCGCACCGCGCTGGTCCCGGCGCCGGTCATGTAAAGCGCCTCGAAGCCGTGCTTGCGCACCAGGCGGGCGTTCAGCGCATCGGCCACGCCCGGCGCCATCAGCGCCCCCGGCCTCGCCAGCAGGTTTCTCAACGTCGTGGTGGGTTTCATTTCTGCGCCGGTCCCTTGAGCTCCACCGTATTGCCCTCCGGATCGGTCAGGTAGATCGTGAGCCCGGTGCCGCTCGCGCCGAAGCGCTCCCGGATCTCGCCGACCGGCACCTGGTTCGTTTTGAGGTGGGTGACGATCGCCTCGATGTCGAAAGGCTCGACGTTCAGGCAGAAATGGTCGAGGTTGCGCCCCTCCCTGCCCGGCGCCGCGCCGCCCTGCTTGCCGAGCGGACCGTCGATCGCCACCAGGTCGAGCTGCGAGGCACCGGCCCGCAGGTGCAGCAGCCCGAGGTCCGGCCGGCGGCGCTCCACCCGGGTTCCCAGCACGCGGCAGTAGAACGCCTCCATGCGCTCCATGTCGCGCACGCGCAGGACCAGATGGTCGATATCGCGGATCGTCAGCATAGAGATCGAAATCTAGCATGCATAATCGCTCCTTACCCACTGGAGGAAGCGAATGGACAAGCGCGAACACAAGCAGCGGTACGACGCCGGTCTGAAGACGCGCCGGGAGGTGCTCGGCGCGGGCTACGTCGACAAGGCCATGGCCGGCGTGGACGAGTTCACCGAGGAATTCGCCGAGCTCCTCAACACCTGCTGCTGGAACGACATCTGGAACCGGCCGGGGCTGCCGCGCAAGACGCGCTCGGTCCTGAATCTCGGGATGCTGTGCGCGCTCGGCAAGGAGCACGAGCTCAAGCTCCACATCCGCGGCGCGCTCAACAACGGCCTCAC
>DASYPG010000616.1:0-5666 GCA_036006885.1 Burkholderiales bacterium
CTTCGGCCTGTCGAGCGAGATCCCGATCCTCGACACGCGGCGCGCGCAGGAGGACAAGGCGCGCGCCGAAACCGCGGCGGCGCGCAGCCGCGAGCGCGCGATCGAAGCGGGTCTGCGCGCGGAGCTCCAGCGCCACCTCGAAACGCTGCGCGCACGGCGCGCGGCGCTCGAGCGGCTGAAGGGCGGCGACGCCGCGTTCCTCGAGATGGCCGAGTCGGCGTACCGCCTGGGCCGGGCGACGCTGTTCGAGCTGCTCGACGCGCGCCGAACCCAGCTCGAGGCGGCCGACGCGCGCCTCGAGCTCCTCGGCGCCGTCGCCGAGTCGGGCATCGAGATCGAGGCGATTTCGGGCACCCTCTAGGGGCAGGTTATCCTTCGGCCTCGCCCGAGGAACCCGCCCATGGATGTCGCGATCCTGTTCGCCCTGATCCTGCTGAACGGCGCCTTCGCCATGTCGGAGATCGCGCTGGTGGCCGCGCGCAAGGGCCGCCTGCAGCCGCTCGCCGAGCAGGGCGACGCCGGCGCGCTGGCCGCGCTGCGGCTGCACGAGGAGCCGACGCAGTTCCTTTCCACGACGCAGATAGGCATCACCTCGATCGGCATCCTGAACGGCATCGTCGGCGAGGCGGCGCTCGCGCCGCTGCTCGCCGAATGGCTCCACGCGCGCGGCCTCGAGGGAAGGTTGGTCGAATACGCGGCGACGGCCGCGGTGGTCGTGCTGATCACGTATTTCTCCATCGTGCTGGGCGAGCTGGTGCCCAAGCGGCTGGGCCAGCTCGACCCGGAGGCGGTGGCTCGACGCGTGGCTCGGCCGATGGAGCTGCTCGCGCGGATCACGCGTCCGTTCGTCGCGCTGCTCGCCGGGTCGACGCGGCTCGCGCTGCGCGCGCTCGGCATCGAGGACGCCCGGGCGCGCCCTGTGACCGAGGAGGAGATCCACGCGCTGCTCTCCGAAGGCTCGGAGTCGGGTGCGATCGAGGAGGAGGAGCACGACATCGTGCGCAACGTGTTCCGCCTCGACGACCGCCAGATCGGCTCGTTCATGGTGCCGCGGCGCGAGGTGGTGAGTCTCGACATCGCCCTGCCGTGGGAGGAGAACGTCAAGCGCATCGAGGAGAGCGGGCATACCCGCTACCCGGTGGTGCGAGGCGGCTTGCGCGACGTCGTCGGAGTCATCAGCGCGCGCGGGCTCCTGCGGCGGGCGCTGCGCGGCCAGCCGCCGCAATGGGAGACCGACGCGCAGCCGCCGGTGTTCGTGCCCGAGAGCCTCACGGGGATGGAGCTGCTGCAGAACTTCCGCGCCTCGGGGGTGCAGCTCGCTTTCGTGGTCGACGAGTACGGCGAGGTGCTCGGCATCGTCACGCTGCGCGACGTGCTCGAGGCGATCATCGGCGAGTTCCGCGCGGGCGGCCCCGAGGACCAGTGGGCGGTGATGCGCGACGACGGCTCGTGGCTGCTCGACGGCCTGATGCCGGTCCCGGAGCTCAAGGACCGGCTCGATCTCAAGGCGCTGCCCGAGGAGGAGCGCTACCACACCCTGAGCGGCCTGCTGATGATGCTGCTCGGCCGCCTGCCGCAGACCGGCGACAAGACCGACTGGGGCGACTGGCGCTTCGAGATCGTCGACATGGACGGCAAGCGCATCGACAAGGTGCTCGCGTCCCGCGTCAAAAGTGATACGCCGCCCGCAGCTCGACAAAGTTGATGCCGGGATTGGGATGCGCGATGCCGCCGTTGGACAGGTGCTGCCCCCGGACGCTCACGTCGTAGCGTTGCTGCTGCCCGAACAGCACGCCGGCGCCGAGATGGTCGCCGTACTGGAAATGGGTGGAGAAAATCGTGTCGGTGTTGATGCGCACGTCCGACAGCAGGTGCAAGCCGATCGCGGCCTCGAAGTAGGGCACCAGCACGGTGGGCGCGGCGCGCTCGAGCCGGAACACGGGGGTGATCCCGAGGTCCCAGACTTCCTGGTGCGGCTGGCCGGGCTGGAGCGGGCCGCTCCAGCGTCCGACCTGCAGGTCCCAGTAGGCGCCGAGCGTCCAGGCGCGCTCGGCAAACCAGCGCCGCTGCCACTCCCATTGCAGGCCGATGCGCCAGAGCTCGGTGTCCTCTTCGCCCTCGCCGACCTCGAAGGACAGGCCGTCGAGAGCCTGCGCGCTTGAAACAAGGCCGAGCGAGAGCGCGGCCGCAGCCACGGTTTTTCGTATCATTGCTGCAACCGGATTCAGGACACCATGGCCCAATACGTCTACACGATGCGCCGCGTCGGCAAGGTCGTGCCGCCCAAGCGCACCATCCTCAAGAACATCTCGCTCAACTTCTTTCCCGGGGCGAAGATCGGCGTGCTCGGGCTGAACGGCTCGGGCAAGTCCAGCCTGCTCAGAATAATGGCGGGCGTCGACGACAATTACGACGGCGAAGTGATCCGGATGCCGGGTATCCGGGTCGGCTACCTCGAGCAGGAGCCGCGGCTGCCGGAGGGCAAATCGGTGAAGGAGGCGGTCGAGGAGGTGCTCGGCGAGACCGCTGCGGCGAAGAAGCGGCTCGACGAAGTGTACGCGGCGTACTCGGAGCCCGACGCCGACTTCGACAAGCTCGCCGAGGAGCAGGCGCGCCTCGAGGCCATCATCAACTCGGGCGGCGCCGACGAGCTGGAGGTCGCGGCCGACGCGTTGCGCCTGCCGCCGTGGGAGCAGCAAGTCGATGTGCTCTCGGGCGGCGAGAAGCGCCGCGTCGCGCTCTGCCGCCTGCTGCTCTCCAAGCCGGATTTGCTGTTGCTGGATGAACCGACCAACCATCTCGACGCTGAGAGCGTGGAGTGGCTGGAGCAGTTCCTGCAGCGCTTTCCGGGGACGGTGGTCGCCGTAACGCATGACAGATATTTTTTGGACAACGCAGCGGGATGGATCCTCGAGCTCGACCGCGGCTACGGCATTCCCTGGGAAGGCAATTACTCGAGCTGGCTCGACCAGAAGGCGAAGCGCCTGCAGCTCGAGGCGAGCCAGGAAGCCGCGCGCATCAAGGCGATGCAGGCCGAGCTGGAATGGGTGCGCCAGAACCCGAAGGGTCGCCAGGCGAAGTCCAAGGCGCGGCTAGCCCGCTTCGAGGAGCTGTCGCAGTACGAGCACCAGCAGAGGAACGAGACTCAGGAGATCTTCATTCCGGTGGCCGAGCGCCTGGGCAACGAGGTGATCGAGTTCCAGAATGTCTCCAAAGGCTACGGCGACCGGCTGCTGATCGACAAGCTGTCCTTCATGGTCCCGCCGGGGGCGATCGTGGGGATCATCGGCCCGAACGGCGCCGGCAAGTCGACGCTGTTCCGCATGATTCTCGGAAGGGAAAAAGCGGACAAGGGGAAGATCGTCATCGGCAAAACGGTGAAGATCGCGCACGCTGAACAATCCCGGGAGGAATTACAAAGCGAGAAAACCGTATTTGAAGACATCTCGGGCGGGCAGGACGCGATCAGCGTGGGCAAGTTCCAGATGCCCTCGCGCTCGTACCTCGCGCGCTTCAACTTTCGCGGCGCCGACCAGCAGAAGCTCGTCGGCCAGCTCTCGGGCGGCGAGCGCGGCCGGCTGCACCTCGCCAAGATGCTGGTCTCGGGCGCCAACGTGCTGCTGCTCGACGAGCCGTCGAACGACCTCGACGTCGAGACCCTGCGCGCGCTCGAGGAGGCGCTGCTCGAGTTCGCCGGGAGCGTGCTCGTAATCTCGCACGACCGCTGGTTCCTCGACCGCATCGCCACCCATATTCTGGCGGCGGAAGACGACTCGCAGTGGGTGTTCTTCAACGGCAACTACCAGGAGTACGAGGCCGACAAGAGGAAGCGCCTGGGCGAAGCGGCCGCGCGCCCGCACCGCATCAAGTACAAGGCCCTGAAGAAATAGTTCAGAGCAACGGGGCGAACAGCCGCGCGATGCCGTCGCGCAGCTTGATCGCGGGCGGGCGCGCGTTGACGTCGTCGAGGCTGATGCGGCGCGAGCCGGCGCGGCGCTCCACGATGAGCTCGTCCATGAGGCGGCCGAGCCGCCGGCAGTAGGACTCGACGTTGAACTCGAAGTTGAGGCGCAGGCTGCGCGCGTCCCAGTTGCCCGAGCCGACAAAGGTCCAGTGGGCGTCGACCACCATCAGCTTGGAATGGTCGAACGGACCGGGCCGCATCCACACGCGGCAGCCGCGGTCGAGCACCTGCCAGAGCTGGTGCACCATCGCCCAGCGTATGTGCGGCAGGTCGGTCTCCTCGGGCAGGACGATGTCGACATCGACTCCGCGCAGCGCGGCGGCGTCGAGCGCCGAGACGATTCCGCCGTCGGGGATGAAATACGGCGTGCAGATGCGCACCGTGCGCTGCGCGGCGTTGATCGCGCCCAGATAAGTCCAGCGCAGCCGCTCGAAGGCTTCGTCCGGCCCGGCCTCGATGCCGCGCGCGAGCGAATCGCCGGACGCTGCGAGCTGCGGGAACCATTCCGGGCCGCGCAGCGCTTCGTCGGTGGTGAAGAGCCAGTCGTCGACGAATACCTCCATCAGATGCGCCACCACCGGCCCGCGCAGGCGGAAGTGCGTGTCGCGGTAGGCGCCTTCGCCCCAGTAGCGCCGGTCGATGTTCATGCCGCCGGTGAAGCCGAGCTCGCCGTCCACTACCAGGATCTTGCGATGGTTGCGCAGGTTGAACGCGTTCAGCCGTGCCGGCACCAGGGGCGGGTTGAAATCGCCCACCGGCACGCCGGCCCGGCGCAGCCGCTTCGCCGGAGAATGCAGCGAGAAACGGCAGCTCACGTCGTCGATCAGCACGCGCACCGCCACGCCGCGCTGGCGTGCGCGGATCAGTGCATTCACGAAGCTCTCGCCGATGCCGTTGGCGTGAAAGATATACGAGCCGAGCGCGACCGAGGTGCGCGCCTGGTCGATCGCCTGCAGCATCGCCGGATAAGCCTCGACGCCGTCGACCAGCGGCTCGATGGTGTTGCCGGCCAGGAGCGGCCGCTCGACCACCTCGCCCACCAGGCGCGCGAGCGGCACGAGGTCGGTGATCGGCAGCCGCTCGTCCGACTCCGAGGTCGTGCGCACGCGCACCAGATCGCGGCGCAGTCGTGCCGCGCGCCGCTGCACCCGGTTCACCCCGAAAAGGACGTACAGGATCCCGCCGACGATCGGCATGAGCCAGGCGAGCAGAACCCAGAGCGCCGCGGAGCGCGGTTCGCGCTTGTAGATGACGGCGTGGCCCGCCGTGACCAGGGCAACGGCGAGCGCCACGGCGCCAAAGGCGAGGTCGAATGGACTGCTCAACCGCCGAAGAGTAGGACAAAATCAGGCCCATGGACGAAAAGCTCACACGCCGGCAGTTCATCCTGCGCTCCGCGGCCTCCGCCGCGGCAGGAACGGGGAGCGCGCTGGTTCCGGCGCAAGCCCAGAACATCGTCACCGACGCAAGGCAGTCGCAGCTCAAGTGGTCCAAGGCGCCGTGCCGCTTCTGTGGCGTGGGCTGCGGGGTCAGCGTGGCGGTGAAGGAGGGCCAGGTCGTCGCCACGCACGGCGATCCCCAGGCCGAGGTGAACCGCGGCGTCAACTGCGTCAAGGGGTATTTCCTCTCGAAGATCATGTACGGCGAGGACCGGCTGACGCGGCCGCTGCTGCGCATGAAGAACGGCCGCTACGACAAGTCC
>DASYPG010000617.1:0-8422 GCA_036006885.1 Burkholderiales bacterium
CCTACGAGGGCGGCGCTTTGCGCGAGAAAACGCCGACGGCTGTCGCTCTTTTCATCCATGGGTGCTCCTCCTCTGGCCGCAATGATAGCTATTTCGCAAGATGCCGGTCGAAGAACTGGGCGATCTCGCCGAAGGCTTCGCGCGTCTCCGGCGCGCTGACGTCGCGATAGTAATGCGCGTGCGACTGGCCTTCGTAGACCTGCAGCACCGCCTCGACGCCGGCCTGCCTGAGCTTGCGGTGCACGCGCACCGTGCTGCTGAGCAGCAGGTCGCGCGTCCCGGTCGTGAGAATCACCGGGGAGGGGCAGTGTACCGCTAGGCGGTTCCCGCGGTGCCGAGGACCGCCTCGAGCATGACGCTGCAGCCCGCGGCGAGGTCCTCGGGGCGCGCGTTCTCGATCTCGTTGTGGCTGATGCCGCCCTCGCAGGGGACGAACACCATCGCGGTGGGCGCCACGCGCGCTAGGTAGACCGCGTCGTGCGCCGCACCGCTGACGATGTCGCGGTGGCTAAGACCGAGGCGTTTCGCCGCCGCGCGCACGCGCTCGACCAGCTCGGGCGCGAACTCGCTCGGCGGAAAGTAGACCACTTCCTTCATGTCGATGCTCACACGCCTCTCCCCGGCGATCGCTTTCACCGCTTCGCCGAGTTGATTTTTCATTGAAAGCAAAGTCGAGTCGCGGGCGTTGCGCAGGTCCACGGTCATGTGCACTTCGCCCGGGATGACGTTGCGCGAGTTGGGCTTGACCTGCATGTGGCCGACGGTGCCGCGCGCCGAATCCGGAAAGGTGGTCGCGATGCGGTTCACTTCGAGGGTGAGCTGGGCCGCGGCGAGCATCGCGTCCTTGCGCAGGTTCATCGGCGTCGGGCCGGCGTGCGCGTCCTGGCCGGAAATGAGGAGGTCGAACCAGCGCTGGCCGAGCGCGCCCTGCACCACGCCGATGGTGGTGCGCGTGTCCTCCAGCACCGGTCCCTGCTCGATATGCGCTTCGAAGTACGCGCCGACGCGGTGCGGCCGCGCCTCGCCGCGATAGCCGATCGCTTCGAGCGCTTCGCGCACGCTGACGCCGTCGGTGTCTTTGTTCCCGAGGACGTCTTCGAGGGGATACACCCCGGTGAAGACCCCCGAGCCCATCATGGTCGGGACGAAGCGCGAGCCTTCCTCATTGGTCCAGCAGGCGACTTCGAGCGGCGCGCGGGTCGTGATCCCGGCATCGTTCAGCGTCCGCACCACCTCGAGGCCGGCCATGACGCCGTAGGCGCCGTCGAATCGGCCGCCGTTCGGCTGCGTGTCGAGATGGCTGCCCATCACCACGGGGGGAGCGCCGGCGTCCCTTGCCGCGCGGCGCGCGAACATGTTGCCGATGGCGTCGACTCGCAGCTCGAGCCCTGCTTCGCGGCACCAGAGGGCGAAGCGCTCGCGCCCCTCGCGGTCGGCCGGTGTGAGCGTGACGCGGCGCACGCCGCCCTTCGGCGTCGCGCCGATCTTCGCCAGCTCCACGAGCGAAGACCAGAGCCGACCGCCGTCGATGCCCGGTCCGGACATGCCCCCTATTCTAGAACCGCCGCTCGAGCAGCGCGCCGATGCCCGCATCCGGGCTCGCGTCGGCGAAGCCGACCACGCCGTAGACCTGCAGCTTCCATTGCGGCGACAGGCGGTTCGACCAGAACGCGGTCAGCTCGCTCACCTTCCCGCCGCCGTCCACGATCTGCGGCCGGTAGTCGTACGCCACGCCGACGGCCTGCTGCGACGACATGCGGTAGGAGGCACCGATGGACGCGTAGGGCACGTCGCGCAGCGTCTGGCCGGGCGGGTTGCCGTACACGCGGTAGCCGATCGAGCCGAATAGCGTCGTCGCGTCGATCGGTTTGAAGAAGTCGAGCTGCAACGCATAGTCGAGCTCGCCGGTGCCAAGTCCCTTTTGCTCGTCCGCGGTCGGCAGCTTCACCTTCGCGCCCACGTCGAGCCCGAGACCGCCCTTGCGCTCGTCCATGAGGTTGTAGAAGCCGCTCAGCACGATGTCACCTAGGCCCGATTCGGTGCGGCGCGCAGCGTTGCCGCCGGGAACGACGACGCGATCCGCACCCGCGCCGATGACGTTGCCCGGCCCGGTGATGCGCAGCCAGGGCACGGTGGCCTTGAGCACCCAGGGGCCGGTCTCGTGGCGGACGACGACGGGAATGTAGAGCGTGTCGGTGGTTTCGGTTCCGCCGAACTTGCCGGTGGTGTATTCCGCGCCTACCGCCACGCTCGTCTGCGCCGCGCCCGTCTGCGTCGCGACGGCCTGCGCGGCCGTCTGCGCGCCCGTCTGCGCCGCGGCGTTGCCCGCGAGCAGGAGCGCACCTGCCGCGGCCGCGAGGCCGCGCTGAATCGGATGCATGAGCACAAATCTCCATGGTGTGGTTGAGCTTCGTATTTATCTTCTTCCGCTGCGGTCGACGCGCTCTGGCCGATCGCCGCTGCCGGATCCCGAGCGATCGACGCGCTCGGGGCGATCGCCGCCGCCGCGGCCGCTTCGATCTACGCTGTCGCCGCCGTCTCGCCCGCTGCGGTCTGCGCCGTCGCCGCCGTCACGGCCGCTGCGGTCTGCGCCGTCGCCGCCGCCGCGCCGCTCATCGCCGGAGCGCGGTAGAGGCTCCATCCGCAGGGTGCGCTGCGGCCGCACGTCGAAGGGCCCGCTCAGAAAGTCTGCACGCTCCACGATGCGATTGCCACCTTCGCTGCGGCCCCAAAGTCGAACCAGTTGCCCGCGGCTGAGCTGCGAAGCGGTGTCCGGCGTGACGCTGAAGCGCGTGGGCCCCACGCGCAGCGCCTGAGGCGCAGTGTCGGTGACGTAGCCTTCGACGAGGAACCGGCCGAGGCCGGGATCGGCCGGCTCGGCCGCCAGCGGCCTCGTTCCCGGCGCGGCGGTCTCCACGCGCGTGGCGACGATGGTGCCGTCGGCGGCGCTCAGGCCGCTCACGCGAAGGGTGTCGCCCACCTGGGCGGACGCAAGCTGCGCGCGGTCGAGGCCCGGCCCGAGCACCGTCGAGGGCTCGATGCGCACGCGCTGCTTGTTGACCTGGAGGAGCGTGCCGGCGCTCTCCACCGCGGTGACCGTCCCGACCGCGGCATCGACGATGTCGATCCACTGTGCGCGCGCCTGCGTGCCGGCGCCGACCGCGAGCACCGAGACCACTTGGCCGATGCCTAGCGCCTTCGCGGAAGAGAGGTCGCCGTTGAGCGACACCGGGGTGTTCGCGTCGTAGTGCACCTCGATGCCGTTCACGCAGATGCTGGCGAAGCCGGTGACCACGCCGAGCACGCCGACCTCCGCTTCCGCGCGCTGGCCTGTGCCGCCGATGCCGCCGGGATCGATGCCGGTGCCGCCGGTGCCGCCGGGGTTGATGCCGGTGCCGCCGGTGCCGATGCCGGTGCCGCCGATGCCGCCGGGATCGCACGCCGCCGCGCTCGCGCCAGCGAAGGTCGCGGCGAGGGCGCAGGCGAATGCGGCGAGGAAATTCTTCATTCGTCTTTCTTCGGTGGCTTGGGCGAAGCGGGCTCGCTGTAGAAGTAGATGCCGAAGGTGATGCGCTGCTTCTGGCCTTCGGCCTTGCGGTCGACTGCGTCGCATTCCTTCGCTTCGGCGTACACCGATTGCACCGCCGCCATTCCATCCTTCTCGGCGAGCGCGGTGAGCTTCGCGACCGAAGCGCTCTGCAGGCCCTCGTAGTGCACGCTGCGCTCGAGGAACGCCGCGCCCTTCGCTTCCATGTTGTGGGCCGCGGCGGCCATGTGGTCGTGCAGGTTGTGGCCGAAATAGAACGCCTTCTGGTCGAAGCCGCGGCTCGGCACGAAGGCCGAGCTCTTCAGCACCACGCGATCCTGCTCGTCGATCTTCACCACGCCCAGGCGCAGCCACTCGTCGAGCAGCGGTCGCGCGCGGATGTCCTTGCTGATGCTCGCCACCAGGCCTTCGAAGGAGCGCGGGCCGCCCTGGCTCGCGAGCCGCGGCAGCGCGCGCGGCCGGCCGCGCGCGTCGCGCAGGTCCTTGCGCGTGGTCCACGCGGCGGCGAGCTGCGCGCCGAGCGCCACCATTTCCGGCATCGCTTCGCCCTCGTCGGTACGCGACTGACGCAGTCGTTTCACATCCTTGCGGTGCACGCCGGTGAGCAGGCTCACGCGGCTGTCGCTCGGCGGCTCGCCGCCGAGCCCGAAGTGGCGCGTCGCCTCGTCGACGTAGATCTGCTTCAGCAGGTCGGCGAGCATCGGGAAAGTGATCCCCTGCGCCGTGAGGAGCCTCACCAGCGGCCGCAGCAGCTGCCGCAGGGCGTTGAAGAGCGACGCCGGAGGCGTCATGGCGCGGGAGGCAAGGGTTGGTCCGTAAGCTGCAGTATAGCTCGTGGGAAATTTTCGCACAAAGGGCTTGACGTGGGAAAAATTCCCACGGTATGATGTGGCCACAGTCTGCAATTACCCCCGAGGAGCTGCCCCGTCATGTTGAAGATCCATTCCCTTTGCCTCGCCGCCGCGCTTGCCGCCGCCGGCGCCGCGTCGGCGCAGGACGTGCGCCAGGAAGACCGGCGCGCCGACCGCCAGGAAGACCGGCTCATGGAGCCGAACGACGTGCGCCGCGAAGACCGCCAGGCCGACCGCCGCGCCGAAGCGAACGAGGTCGAGGTGAAGCTCGCCGTGCCGCGCAACGCCGACGGCACCATCAACGAGACTCAGCTCGAAAACGACATCAAGGCCCGCCTTGCCGCGGGCGCCACAGAGATTCAAGTCCGCGGATTGACCGCGCAGGACGCGAAAGCGCTGATCGCCAGCAACCAGAACTTGCTGGTCGACCTCGCGAAGCTCCTGCCGAACGACGGGATCGAGCGCCAGGTGCGACTGCGCGGCGCGGTCGATGCCCGAATCCAGCGGAACGACGAAGGTGAGCTGCGCGCCAGAATCGAAGGTATCGATCTCGGCACGCTAACCCCCGCCCAGCGGGCCGATTTGGCGCGTCAGCTCGCCACCCAGGCAGGCCTCGACCGGCTGCGCATCCGCGGCACCGATGCGACCGGAGCGCGCGTGCGCGTCGAGTTCCGCGACGACCGCGGCATCGTGAGGAACGAAGCCCGCGCCGATCGCAGCGCGGCGCGTGGCGACACGCGCGGCAACGACGACCGCCGCGGCCGCCACGGCGCCGCGGACAAGGCCGAGCGCCCCGAGCGTGTGGCGCGCGCAGAGCGCGTCGAGCGCGCCGAGCGTCCGGAGCGCGTCGAGCGCCCCGAGCGGGTAGAACGCGCCGAACGGGTCGAGCGCGTCGAGCGCGTAGAGCGGCCGGACCGCTCAGGCCGTCACTGAAGCTGCATCGCTTATGGTGTAGGAGTGAATTCGCGCCGACGCAGCTTCCTCCTTGCCGTGGGGATGCTGCTCGGCGCGCCTGCTTTCGCGCAGCAGTACCCGGTGCGGCCGATCCGATTCATCGCGCCGTTTCCGCCTGCCGGAGGCGTCGACATCGTCGCTGGTCGGCCCGATCGGGAGCCAGGCGATCGTGCACCACATGCATCCAAAGCGCGGCTTCGACATCCAGCGCGACTTCGCGCCGGTGCTGCGCATCGGCTACGGGACCATCGTGTTTGTCGTGCCCGCCGCGTCGCGGGCTGCCTCGGTGAAGGAATTCGTCGCTCTGGCGAAGGCGAGCCCGGGCAAGTACACCTTCGCCTCTTCGGGCGTCGGCGCGCTGATCCATCTCACCGGCGAGATGTTCCAGCAGGCCGCGGCGATCGAGCTGACGCACGTCCCGTATAAAGGCACCACCCAGATCCTGCCGGACCTCCTCGACGGCCGTGTCGACATGGCCCTCGACAGCCTTCCTGCGTACATCCCGCACCTCAGTCGGGAAAGCTGCGCGCGCTCGCGGTCGCCTCGCGCAACCGCTCGTCCATCATGCCCGAGCTGCCGACCATGGCCGAAGCGGGCGTTCCGGGCGTGATGTCGCAGACCGACTACGCGCTCTACGCGCCCGCGGGGACCGCGCGAGACATCGTTGTGCTCTTGAATCGCGAAACGAACGCGGTGCTGCAGCTCCCCGACCTGCGCGCCAAGCTCGCCGAGCAGGGCATCGAAGTGACCGGCGGCACGCCCGAATCGCTCCAGGCCGAGCTTGCCGAGGAAGTCGCCAAGTGGGGCCGGGTGATCGCCGAGGCGAAGATCAAGCCCGAATGAAGCTTCAGAATTCGCGCCCGAGCCGCCGGTCGACGGAGTAACGTCCGCCGCCGCCGAAGACGAACGCCAGGCAGACGACGAACAGCATGATGGCGAACTCGGCGCCGCGCGAGGTCCAGAAGTAGCCGTTCGGAAGCTGGATCGTCAGCGCGATCAGCGCCAGCTCGATCGCGAAGGCGAAAGCGATCGGACGGGTGAGCAGGCCCAGGGCGAGCAGGATCATGCCGTAGAACTCGAGGTACGCCACCGCCCAGGCCCAGAAGACCGGCGGCTGAAGGCCGGTTTTCAGCACGTTGCCGGCGGCGATGCGCGCCGCCCCGTCGTGAAACACCTTCTCGTAGCCGCTCGGCAGGATCAGCAGCGCGTAGTACACGCGCGCGAAGGCGTAAGCAATCGGCACAAGACGCTCGTCGCCGGCATTCGCCTTCAGCCATTTTCCAACTGCATACCGACCCGCGCCGCCGATCAGGACGGCGATCAGCATGCCGAAAATAAAGACGTGGTACTGCACGCCGCCTCGCGTCCACAGCCAGCCCTTCCCCATGTTCGCGAGGATGATCGCGGCGACATCAAGCAGCAGAAGCAGCGCGATGGGACGCGTCAGGACGCCGAGCGCGAGCAGCGCGCCGCCGACGAGCTCCAGCACGCCGAGCGCGTAGCCCATGGGGCTCAATGCGGCAGTGGCTGCGCTGCCCAGGAAGAGCTTTTGGATGCCGTGCGGGATGAAGATCGCGCCGGCGGCAACGCGGATGAGCGTGTAGGCATAGGGCTCGAGGTATCGGTAAAGCGGCACGAAGAACGGGATGATCGGCGCGGCTTTCGTTGCCGGAATGCTCGACATGATTTCCGTCCTTCCCTTTGACCTTCAGGTCAGGCCAGGCCCTCGACCAGGCGCATATCGCGCTCGGCGCCGTTGCCGAGCGCGCGCAGCGCCACCTGGTAGTCCGGGCTTTCGTGCGCCTCGGCTGCCTTCTGCACGCTGTCGAACTCGACGATCACCACGCGCTGGTTCATGCCCTTCTCGTACGTCTTCGCCGGCATGCCGCGCACGACGTAGCGCCCGCCCATCTTCTGGAACGCGGGAACGGCGAGCTTCGCGTACGCCGACCACTTCTCCTGATCGTTGATCGCGCGGTAGGTGACGATGAGATAACCCTTGGCCATGCGCGTTCCCTCCTTCAGTTCGGTTGTCCGGGGATCTGCTGCGAAGCCGGGTCGATGTACGACCAGGGCCGCTTGCTCTTGGTCCAGATGTGCGCGGTGACCTTCATGTCGCCGGCGTTGTCCAGCGTGCCGGCGCGCAGCGTGACGATCGCCGGATTGCTCTCGCGCTGGCTGTAGATCGGCGAGCCGCAGTCGGCGCAGAAAAAGCGGTACAGCGTGCGGCCGCTGTCGGCCTTGGCGGCGTAGCGCTTGGGCGTGCCCTGGGTGATCTTGAACGCATCGCTTGCGGTCGGCAGGTTGACGCTGCCGCCGGCGCCGGAGGTCTTCTGGCAATGCGTGCAGTGGCAGGCGCGCAGCTCCGCTGGAGGCGAACTGAGGGGCGCGCTGATGCTGTAGCGGATCGCGCCGCAAAGGCAGCTGCCGGAGAGCGGGGCGGGCATAAGTTCATTCCTTTCAGGCTATTTGCAGGCGGCTACTTTAGCCCCAACATGGCGGTCATGGCTGCCGAGCGTGCGGAACTCGCCGTCCTTTTCGAGCACCCCGAGTGGCAGAAGCCGCTCTTCCAGGCGCTCGAGCGCCGCGGCGTGCGCTACGCCGCGGTCGACCTCAAGAAGGCCGCGTTCTCCGACGCCGACGCGGCGCTTGCGCCGCTCTACTTCAACCAGGCGAGCGCTGGGTGGTCGACTACCTGGCGCGCGAGATCGGGCGCGCTGCAAGGCCCGTCCCGCGCACCGCGGCGCTCTGATCAGGTGCCGCGTCCCCACAGGCCGCAGTAGCGGCGGACGACCAAAGCGCGGCCGTTCTCATAGCCCGGCCAGTCCTTGTATTTCTCGAGCTGGAGCTCCTTCTCCGCCGGCTCCCAGCACTTGCCTTCACGCGCCACGGCCTTCACAGCGCTGGAGGCGTCCTGCAGCAGCGTGAGCTGGGCCTGCGCGTCCTTCTTGGTGCCGAGGCGGTCGTTCACGCCCGGGTGGCCCGGAATGAGGCGCTCCCAGTCCATGGCGAGGATGCGCTTGATCGACTGCTCCGCCTCGAGCGGATAGAAATCGATCATGCCGCGGCC
>DASYPG010000618.1:0-1574 GCA_036006885.1 Burkholderiales bacterium
ATCGAATATCCGACACCGGGCGAAAGCGTCAAGCGCAAGCGCGCCTGGGGCGATTTCTCCACCGGCGGCAGCCGCGGCATCCGCGAGTCGCACGAGTACGTGCGCAAAGGCGGCGCGGCCGCGCGCATGATGCTGACGCAGGCCGCGGCCAACCAGTGGAAGGTGCCAGTCGCGGAATGCAGCGCCGCCAACAGCGTCGTCACGCACGGTCCTACGAAGCGCAGGCTGAGGTACGGCCAGGTCGCCGAAGCCGCGGCGCGGCTCGAGGTGCCGAAGGACGTGCCGCTGAAGGATCCGAAGCAGTGGAAGCTCGCCGGCAAGCCGGTCAAGCGGCTCGATACGGCAGACAAGGTGGTCGGCAAGACGGTCTACGGCATTGACCTCAAGATGCCGGGCCTGCTCAACGCCGCGATCAAGGACTGCCCCGTCTTCGGCGGCAAGGTGAAGAGCTTCGACGCCGCCAAGGGCGAGGGCATGAAGGGCGTGAAGAAAGTGGTCCAGGTCGGCGACAGCGGCGTCGCCGTGGTCGCCGATACCTGGTGGCATGCGAAGACCGCGCTCGATGCGCTGCCCATCGTCTGGGACGAGGGCGAGAACGCGAAGGTGTCCAGCGCGACGATCGCCGAGATGCTGAAAGCCGGCCTCGACGCCGAGCAGGCTTTCGTCGGCAACCAGAACGGCAACGCCAAGGACGCGCTCGCAGGCGCGGCGAAGAAGATCGAGGCGGTCTACGCCTACCCGTTCCAGAACCACGCCTGCATGGAGCCGATGAACATCACGATGCGCTACACGCCGGAGAAATGCGAGGCCTGGGGGCCGACGCAGAACGGCGAGGGCGCGTTCGCGGCGATGCTCGCGGCTTCGGGCCTGCCTGCCGACAAGGTCGACGTCTACAAGACCATGCTCGGCGGCGGCTTCGGCCGGCGCGGCGCCTACCCGGACGATTACGTCACGCAGGCGGTGCTCATCGCGAAGCAGATGCCGGGCACGCCGATCAAGCTGCTGTGGTCGCGCGAGGAAGACATGGCGCACGGCCGCTACCACCCGATCATGCAGTGCAAGCTCGTAGGCGGCCTGGACGCGAGCGGCAACCTCACGGGGCTGCACATGCGTCTCTCTGGGCAATCGATCCTGGCGGCGGTGCGGCCGGAGGTGGTGCAGGCGCAGAAGGGCCGCGATCCGCTCAGCTTCCAGGGCGTGTTCGAGAGCGGCGAGCATGCGTTCAGCTACACGGTGCCGAACCTGCTCATCGACCATGCGATGCGCAACACGCACGTGCCGCCGGGCTTCTGGCGCGGCGTCAACATCAACCAGAACGCGGTCTTCATCGAGTGCTTCATGGATGAGCTCGCCGAGGCCGCGGGGCAGGACGCGCTCGAGTTCCGGCGCAAGCTCCTCGGCAAGAACCCGCGCGGCCTCGCGGTGCTGAACGCCGCGGCCGAGAAGCTCGGCTGGGGCAAGCCCGCGCCGAGCGGCCGCTACCGCGGACTCGCGGTGCTGAAGGCGTTCAACAGCTACGTGGCGGGCGCGGCGGAGATCTCCGTGACCGACGGCAACAAGGTGAAGGTGCATCG
>DASYPG010000619.1:0-4883 GCA_036006885.1 Burkholderiales bacterium
TCTCGACCGTCGGCAGGCGCTCGGCGTACCAGGCGAGCATCGCGTCGGGCTTGATGCTCTGGGGATAGAACACGCCTTTCCACTCCTTGAAGGAGTAGCCGCTGGCCCCGGCCAGGAGCCTCTTAGAATTCGACACCGAGAATGGCATGGCGAAGGAAAAGTTAACCGAATATTCGGCCAAGCGCAGCTTCCAGGCGACGCCCGAGCCCGGGCCGGCGCCCGGCGAGGCTCGCCGGGGACCGCTCCTCTTCGTCATCCAGCAGCATTCCGCCCGCCGCATGCACTACGACTTTCGGCTCGAATGCGACGGGGTGCTCAAGTCCTGGGCGGTACCCAAGGGCCCTTCGACCGACCCAGCGGAGAAGCGCCTCGCGGTGCAGACCGAGGATCATCCCCTCGCATACGCCACCTTCGAAGGGGTCATCCCGCCCGGGCAGTACGGGGCGGGGGAGGTCATCGTCTGGGACTGCGGCGTGTATTCGCCCGACGAGGGCGGGCACTGGTTCCACGAGCGCGCCCAGGCCGAGCGCCAGGTCCGGGAAGGGCTCGAGAAGGGCAAGCTCAGCATCCTCCTGCGCGGCGAGAAGGTGAAGGGCTCCTACGCGCTGGTGCGCACCAAGGAGCAGAAGAACTGGCTCCTCATCAAGCACAAGGACCGCTTCGCGGCCAAGGTCGACCTGACGGCACAGGATCGCTCGGTCCTCACCAATATTTCAGTCGAGGAAATGAAGGCGATGCCGGCCCATCGCATCCCCCTCGAACACCTCGTGCCGACGGGCGAGCCGCGGCCGCTCCCGACGAGCCTCGCGCCGATGCAAGCCGAGCTCGGCGAGACGGCCTTCAACCGCGCCGACTGGATGTGGGAGCCGAAGCTCGACGGCTATCGCGCGCTCGCGTTCATCGACTCGAAGGGCGCGCAGCTCCGCTCCCGGCGCGGGCTCGAGCTCGCCGAGGACTTTCCGCGCATCGCCGCCGAGCTCGCAAAACAGTCGGTCAACGCGATGGTGCTCGATGGCGAGATCGTGGCGTTCGATGCAGCCGGCAAGCCTTCCTTCAACGCGATGCAGAACCGCTCCCAGCAGGCGGTGTTCTACTGCTTTGATCTCCTCAATTTCGAGGGCACCGACCTGCGCAAGCACGCCTACGCCGATCGGCGCCGCTACCTCGCGCAGTGCCTGCTGCCGTCGCCTCTCGTCCAGCTGGTGCACGCGGCCG
The DNA here is from genome assembly GCA_036006885.1 of Burkholderiales bacterium. Classification (GTDB taxonomy): domain Bacteria; phylum Pseudomonadota; class Gammaproteobacteria; order Burkholderiales; family SG8-39; genus SCGC-AG-212-J23. The sequence goes on from DASYPG010000619.1 coordinate 1,216, forward strand.
ACGACGGCGTGGCGCTGCACGATGCCGCGATGGCGAGCGGCCTCGAGGGCGTGATCGGCAAGCGCAAGGACAGCCGCTACGAGTCGGGCAAGCGCTCGGGCGCGTGGCTCAAGGTCAAGGCGACGCAAAGCGCCGAGTTCGTCATCGGCGGCTACACCACGGGCAAGGGCGCGCGCGCGCCGCTCGGCGCCATCCTGGTCGGCTATTGGGAGGACGGGCGCCTCCGATACGCCTCACATGTCGGTTCGGGCTTTGACGACGAAACAGTTTCTCTGGTGGAAACCAACCTGAAGGCGCTGCGCACGAGCGCGTGTCCCTTCAGTGAGAAGCCGCCGGTGAACGCGCCGACGCAGTGGGTGAAGCCCGAGCTTGTCGCGGAGGTCAAATTCCAGAACTGGACCGACGACGGCAGCCTGCGCGCGCCGGTGTTCCTGCGCCTGCGAAACGACATTGACCCGAAGGAAGTCGCGAGAAGAGAAGGCCCCAAAAGCTCCAAACGGGCCCCCTCGGTCGATGTCCCCACGGAAATCGGCGAGATCCGCCAGCAGCTCGAAGGCAAGAAGAACGCTTTCACCCTCGCGGTCGGCCCGCACCAGATCCGGCTCACCCACCTCGACCGCGTCTACTGGCCCGCGGACGCGGCGCTGAAGCAGCCGGCGCTCACCAAGCGCGACCTGATACGCTACTTTGCCGAGGTCTCGCCCTACATCCTGCCGCACCTCGCCGACCGCCCGCTCACCATGATCCGTATGCCCGAGGGCATCCACGGCGAGCGCTTCTTCCAGAAACACTGGGAGCAGGAGCGGCCGCCTTTCGTCGAGACCATCACCGTGTTCTCCGGCCACAAGGACGAGAGCCACGGTTACCTGCTGTGCAACAACCTGCCGACGCTGCTCTGGCTCGCGCAGTCCGGGACGCTCGAGTTCCACGTCTGGCATTCTCGCGCCCGGCCTGGCCCGGACGCGGCCTCGCAGAGCACCGACTACGCCTCCTCGCTCGACTCGCTCGAGGCCTCGGTGCTGAACTACCCGGACTACGTGGTGTTCGACATCGATCCGTACATCTATTCGGGGAAGGAGGCGCCGGGCGAGGAGCCCGAGCTCAATACCGTGGCGTTCGAGAAGGGCAAGGAGGTGGCCTTCTGGCTGCGTGAGCTTTTGCACGGCATGTCGCTCGAGCCCATCGTAAAGACCTCGGGCAAGACCGGCCTGCATGTCTTCGTGCCGATCCGGCGCACCATCGACTTCGAGGCCGCCCGGGAGGTTTCGGAGCTCGTCGGCCGGCACCTCATGCGCGCCCACCCCAAGGACATCACCCTGGAGTGGAGCGTGCCCAAGAGAACGGGGAAAATCTTTATGGACTACAATATGAACGTCCGCGGCAAGACGCTGAACGTAGCCTATTCGCCGAGAGGCGCTCCGGGCGCGCCGGTGTCGATGCCGCTGAGCTGGGAAGAGCTCGCAACCGCGCACCCGCTGGATTTCAGGATCACGAACGCGGTCGAGCACCTGGCGAGCACGGGCGAGCGCTGGAGCGGCGCCCTGAGCGGCAAGCACAGCCTCGAAAAGTCGCTGCAACGCGTGAAAGCTTGATCGACTAGAAGAAGAAAGCAGGAGGCACCATGGCGGCACGATCGATCGCTTCTCTGACCATTTCATTCGGGCTGGTCTCCATCCCGGTGAAGCTCTTCTCGGCCACCGAGGCGTCCAGGGCGATTTCGTTCAATCTGCTGCACAAGGCCTGCGGCTCGCGCCTGAAGCAGCAGTACCTCTGCGTGAAGGAGGAGATCCCGGTCGCGCGCGAGGAGATGGTGAAGGGCTACGAGTTCACCAAGGACCAGTACGTGATGTTCACGCCCGAGGAGCTGAAGGCGATGGAGGAGGCGGGAACCCAAACCGCCGACATCACCGAGTTCGTGCCGGTCGAGTCGGTCGACCCGATCTACTTCGACAAGGCCTACTACCTCGCGCCCGACAAGGGCGGCGCCAAGCCGTATGCGCTTCTGGCGCGCGCGCTGCGCGAGTCCGGGCGCTGCGCGCTCGGCCGCTGGGCCGCGCGCGGCAAGCAGTACATCGTCATGATCCGGCCGATGGAGAGGAACGGTTCCGGCGGCCTGGTGATGCAGCAGCTTCTCTACGCCGCGGAAGTGCGCTCGATCACGGAAATCGATATTCCCAAGACCGAGGTGAAGGACGCCGAGCTGAAGCTCGCGCAGCAGCTCATCGAACAGCAGGCCTCCGAGACGTTCGACCCGGACGCGTACAAGGACGAAGTGCGCGAGCGCATCGAGGCGGCGATCCAGAAGAAGGTCGAAGGGCAGGAGATCACCCTGGCCGAGGCGCCCGAGCCGGGCGGCGGCCAGGTGATCGACCTCATGGATGCCCTGCGCGCGAGTCTCGAGAAGAAGCCGGCGCGCAAGGCCGAGCCCGCGAAGAAGGCCGAGCCGGCGAAGGCGGCCGGGAAGAAGGCGGCGAAGAAGTAAGGGGCAGCGCCGAGTGCACCAATATGGCGTGCGGGAGGTGGAGAAGCTCCTGCGCCTGCCGCGCAGCACCATCCGCGCCCTGATCGACGCCGGCTTCGTCTCTCCCGCGCGCGGCCCGCGCAAGGCTTGGCGCTTCTCGTTCCAGGATCTCATCGTCCTGCGCACCGCTCAGGCCCTCGTCGCCGCCAAGGTTCCGGCCAAGCGCATCACGCGCTCGGTCCGCGAGCTGCGCCGCCATCTCCCCGAGGCCATGCCGCTCTCGGGCCTGTCCATTTGCGCGGTCGCCGACAGGGTGGTGGTGAAGGAGGGCGCGAGCCGCTGGCAGGCCGAGTCGGGGCAGTACCTCCTCGCCTTCGAGGGCGACCCGGCCAACGGCTCGCTCAGCGTGATGGAGAGGAAGCCCGCGGCGCCGAAGACCTCGGCGAACGACTGGTTCGACCGCGGCATCGACCTCGAGGAAACCGATCCGGCCGCCGCGCTCGAGGCCTACGCCGAGGCGATCAAGCTTGATCCGAGCCTGGTCGACGCGCACGTGAACCGCGGCTGGCTGCTGCACGAAGCGGGACGCTTCGAGGAGGCCGAGCAAGCCTATCGCGCCGCGATCACCGCCTGCGGCAGCGAGCCGCTCGTGCTCTACAACCTCGGCGTCCTCCTCGTCGACATGGACCGCAAGAAAGAGGCGATCGAGGTCTATGAAGCCGCTCTGCGCGCGAATCCCGGCTTCGCCGACTGTCACTACAACGTCGCGCTCCTCTGCGAAGAGCTCGACATGCCGCGCGAGGCCATCCGGCACATGGCGCAGTACCGCAAGCTCACCGGCTCACGGCCCGAGTGAGCAGGCTTGTCGCCTTTGGTTTCCTGGCCCTTCTCAGCAATTCCGTTTGGGCAGAGCGTTGCATCGCCATCGACGGTGACACGCTGGTCTGCAACCGCCAGAAGGTGCGCCTCACCAACGTCTACGCCGCGGAGATGAACCAGCCCGGCGGCAGCGCCGCGAAGAAGAAGCTCCAGGCGCTGGTCCACAACCGCGAAGTCGGCCTCGTACCGCACGGTCACGACCGTTACGGCCGCATTCTCGCGGAGGTCTACGTCGACGGCAGGCGCATCGAGCAGGCCGACATCGGCCCGCGCGCCGGCCGCGGCAGCACCTGGGGCGCCGAGCGCCACGTGTACGTCCGCACAGTCC
>DASYPG010000620.1:0-3227 GCA_036006885.1 Burkholderiales bacterium
GCCGCGACGACTTCGCGCACCGAGTAGCCGCGGCCGGTGCCCAGGTTCAATGCGGTGCTCTCGCCTCCGGCCTCGAGGTAGTCCAGCGCGCGTACGTGCGCCTCTGCGAGGTCGGTTACATGCACGTAATCGCGCACCGCCGTGCCGTCCGGGGTGGGATAGCCGGTGCCGTAGATCTGCAGCGGTGCGCGCGCGCCGAGCGCGGCCCCGATGGCGAGCGGGATCAGGTGGGTCTCCGGTTCGTGATCCTCCCCCAGCTCGCCGTCGGGATCGGCGCCGGCCGCATTGAAGTAGCGCAGCGCCACCGAACGCAGGCCGTGCGCCGCACCGTACCAATGCAGCGCGCGCTCAATGAAGAGCTTGGACTCGCCGTAAGGATTGATGGGGCGCTGCGCGTGCTCGTCGCGGATCGGCAACGACTCCGGGGTGCCGTAGGTGGCGCAGGTCGAGGAAAAGACGATGCGGGCTACGCCGCAGGCCTGCGCTGCCTCAATCAGCGCGAGGCTACCCAGGACGTTGTTGCCGAAGTACTTGCCCGGGTCGCGCATGGACTCGCCCACGTAGGCGTACGCGGCCAGATGCACCACGGCGGCGATGCGATGCTCCCGAAGGGTGCGTTCGACCACGACGCGATCGCGGATGTCGCCTTCGACCAACGGTCCCCAGCGCACGGCCGCCCGGTGCCCGTGCACCAGGTTGTCGAGCACGACGGGCAGGCGGCCGGCGCGCGCGAGCGCTTTGCAGGTATGGCTGCCGATGTAGCCGGCGCCGCCGGCGACGAGCACGGCGCTCTTCTGCATATGCGCTGCGCTCAGCGTCCCAGCCCGACGCTGAGGCGCGCGCGCTCCATGAGGACGGTCGGGGTTTCCTGGCTCAGCAGCCGGTCGAAATAGCGGATCGTTCTGAGCAATCCCTGCTCGAGCGACACCTTCGGCACCCAGGCCAGATCCTCGCGCGCGATGCGGATTTCGGGGCGGCGCTGCCGCGGGTCGTCGGCGGGCAGGGGCCGCGACACGATCCGCGAGCTCGAGCCCGTCAGATCGAGCACCTTGCGCGCGAGCTCGAGCATCGTGCACTCGATCGGATTGCCGAGATTGACCGGCCCGGTGAAGCCCGGCTGCGTGTCCATCATCGCCATGCAGCCGCGAATCAGATCGTCGACATAGCAGAAGCTGCGCGTCTGACTGCCGTCCCCGAAGATCGTGATGTCGTCGCCGCGCAGGGCCTGCACGATGAAGTTCGACACCACGCGGCCGTCTTCGCGGTGCATGCGCGGCCCGTACGTGTTGAAGATGCGCACGACCTTGATGTCGAGCGCGTGCTGGCGGTGGTAATCGAAGAACAGCGTCTCGGCGCAGCGCTTGCCCTCGTCGTAGCAGGCGCGGATGCCGATGGGATTGACTCTTCCCCAGTAATCCTCGGTCTGCGGATGCACCTCGGGATCACCGTACACCTCCGAAGTCGACGCCTGGAGGATGCGCGCCTTGGTGCGCTTGGCGAGCCCGAGCATGTTGATCGCCCCGTGAACGCTCGTCTTGGTGGTCTGAACCGGGTCGTACTGATAGTGGACCGGCGAAGCTGGGCAGGCGAAGTTGTAGATCTGGTCCACTTCGACATACAGCGGCGTGCCCACGTCGTGTCGCATTAGTTCGAAGAAGGGGTTGCCGAGAAGATGGGCGATGTTCTCCTTGCTGCCGGTGAACAGGTTGTCCACGCACAGTACGTCGTGTCCCGCCTGCAGCAATGCATCGCAAAGGTGCGAACCCAGGAATCCGGCGCCGCCTGTGACGAGAATCTTCTTCATGAATGTTCCGACCCGAAGATGGCGCCGCGCACCCGGCGGCGAAACGGTGGAGCTTCTGTCGGAGAGGCACGACAGGGAACCCCATACCCACCGTGTTGAAGTGGATTCGAGCCACTGCAATGCAAGAACCTCGCCACGGGCGGGGCTACCGTCCGCTACCAGACCCTAAGCCGGAGCTGCAGCGCGAGGGCGGCGCCATTGCGGGGATGCGGCGCAAAGATGAGATTGGCGCCGAAGTGGCCATATTCGGCGGAGAGCGCAGGCAGAACGACCGGAAACCAGCCGCCGTCATTGGTGTTGGAGTAGCCGTCCATGAAGCCGAACGCCAAGCCCGCGCGCACGCTTACCCCCGCGGGATTCCAGCCCCACGGGCGCCAGTGGTAGGCGACGTAGCGGCTGCGCTCGTCGTTGCTGTTGAAGAATGTCCCGGCGAGGAATCCGTGCTCTGGAGCGACGAACACGCCTACGCCGAAGCCGTAGTTGTCCTGGCGATAATTCCCCTCCTTAAAGTGATAGGAAAAGAAACCCGGGTCGAGCCAGACTTGGACCGGCTCCTGCGCCCACGCGGGGGAGGAGCAGGCGAGCAGGCCCGCGAATGCGAGTCGAAGCAGCATGCGGCTTTCATTCTCCATATCGGAAATTGCGGCTTGCCAGCGCCGTCGATACTGTATATAAACACACTATGGCGGCGATGCCCGCGGAAACGCTCGAAGGCATCCTGCTGCGCCACCCGGTCTGGCGCGGCGGGCCGCTTTCCTGCGCAACGCCCGCCACGCCCAGCGGCTTCGAGGCGCTCGATCGCGAGCTCCCCGGCGGCGGCTGGCCCGCCGGCGCGCTGACCGAGCTTTTCGCCCGGCGCGCGGGCATCGGCGAGCTGCAGCTCCTGCTTCCCGCGCTCGCCTCGCTTTCGTGGGCCGGGAAACGCATCGTCTGGCTCGCGCCGCCTCATCTGCCGTACGCGCCCGCCCTCGCAGCGGGCGCCATCGATCTCGCCCGCCTCGTGCTGGTGCGCGCACCCGGACGCGGCGATGCGGTGCGGCGCAATACTCTGTGGGCGGCGGAGCAGGTGCTGCGCTCCGCGGCCTGCCATGCCCTGGTCGTCTGGCTGCCGGGCGCGCGCTACGAGGAGCTGCGGCGCCTTGCGGTGGCTGCCGAGACGAGCCGCGCCTGGGTGGCGCTTTTTCGTCCGCCCGAAGCGGCGTACGCGGCTTCTCCTGCGGCCCTGCGCATGCTCCTGGAACCTTCTTCGAACGAACTCTCGGTTCGCATCCTCAAGCGCCGAGGCGCTCCGGCTGCCGCGCCGCTCGTCCTTCCGGTGAAAAGGCCGGTCCATGCTCTGGGTCGCACTGCGTTTCCCGCTCCTGCCGCAAGCCACGCTGGAGGCGATCGGCGCCTGGGCGTGCCAGTTCACGCCTAAGGTTTC
>DASYPG010000621.1:0-1897 GCA_036006885.1 Burkholderiales bacterium
CGCTCGGTCACGTCGCGGCCGAAGGACACGAAGCCGCTCCCGAGCGGACGGATGATCTTCTCCTCGTAGTAGAGCTCGCCGCCCTTTCTGCGGTTGGTGAACACGGCGCGGAACTCCTGGCCCGCTAGGAGCGTGTCCCACAGCGCGCGGTAGAAATCCGCCTCGTGCGTGCCGGACTTGAGCGCCGCCGGCCGGTTGCCCACGAGCTCGTCGCGCCGGTAGCCGGTCATGCGCTCGAAGGCGGCGTTCACGTACTGGATCCTGCCGTCGCGGTCGGTGACTAGAACGGCGTCGGGGCAATGCTCAGCGTAGGCGCGAAAGCCGCTGTCCATGCCCTATTTCACGCCCGGGCGGGCCGCGCGATTTGATGTCCGTCAAGCTCGCGCTGGTATATTGCGCGCCTATGATCCGCGTCCTGATCGCAGACGACCACAAGATCGTGCGCGACGGCCTGCGGCGCATCCTTGCCGCGACCACCGACGTCCAGGTCGCCGCGGAGGCGGCGAGCGGCGAGGAAGCCCTCGCCCTGGTGAAGGCGCAGGACTTCGACGTGGCGATGCTCGACATGTCGATGCCGGGGCTCTCCGGTCTCGACCTCATCAAGCGGCTGAAGATCGAGAAGCCGAAGCTGCGCATCCTGGTGCTGTCGATGCACGGCGAGCAGCAGTACGCCGCGCGGGTCCTCAAGGCGGGCGCCGCCGGCTATCTCGGCAAGGACAGCGCCGCCGAGCTCCTCGTCAGCACGATCCGCAAGATCGCCACCGGCGGCATGCACATTCCGGAGGCCGCCGCCGCCGGGCTGGTCGCGAGCGACAAGCCGGCGCACGAATCGCTCTCGGACCGCGAGTTCGAGGTCCTGCGCCTGCTGGTCGAAGGCCTCGGCCCGACCGACATCGCCGGGCGCCTGCACCTTTCGGTCAAGACCGTCAGCACCCACAAGACGCGCATCCTGGAGAAGCTCAACCTCGGCAGCACCGCCGAGCTCGTGCGCTACGCCCTGGAGCAGAAGCTGGTCTAGGAGCGGCATGAGCACGGCCGATCCCGTCGTAAACGAGTACGCGAGGGCCGCGGAGCGCTACGACGAGAAATGGGCCTTCTACCTGGAAGCGACGACGCGCGAGACCTTGCGCCGCCTGCCGATGACGCCGACCGCGCGGGTACTGGACATCGGCTGCGGAACGGGAGAGCTGCTACGGCGGCTGAGGGCCAAATACCCCAACGCGGTGCTCGCCGGTCTCGATCCGGTACCGGAGATGCTCGCGGTGGCGAAAGGCAAGCTCAACGGAAATGAAGACCTGCGGATCGGTTATGCCGACTCGCTGCCTTGGCGGGCCGGCAGCTTCGACCTGGTGGTGTCCTGCAACATGTTCCACTACATCACGCATCCGGTCGAGGCGCTGCTGGAAATGGAGCGAGTGCTTCGCCCGGGCGGAGCGATCGTGCTCACGGATTGGTGCGACGACTACGTCGCCTGCCGAGTCTGCAACCTCTATCTGCGCCTCACAAACCGCGCCTTCTACAAGACCTACCAGCAGACCGAGTGCCTCGACCTGCTCCATCGCGCCGGCTTCGGCAACGTCAAGCTCGGCCGCTACAAGATCAGCTGGCTTTGGGGCCTGATGACCGCGGTGGTCACTGTGAACTGAGCTTCAACGAAAGTCATTCATCCCATAACGTCAGCAGCACCATCACGCCGATCGCCGCGGCGGCCACTGCGCCGGTCGCCCGCGCGACCGCGCCCGCGGTTACGTCCTCCGGGGCCAGGTCGGTGATCCCGTCCGGCCAGATCGTCAGCACGATCACGAGACCCCCAACGAGCACGAAGCAGGACGCCAGAAGGCGCTTGATGAGCGTCGGGTAAGGCATGCTCGTCGAGGGCTCCAATTTTCGAAGCACC